>JAAZXX010000450.1 GCA_014239995.1 Verrucomicrobiia bacterium | reverse complement strand
GGCACTGCACGAGAGCAACATCGCCGAGATGGCCACCGGCGCCGCTGGAGCGATGGGCTGCATCAGGCTGTCGAGGCCAAGGAAGGAGTGGAAATCAAGCGTGAGACCCAGACCTACGCGACCATTACCATCCAGAATTACTTCCGCATGTATACCAAGCTTGCCGGCATGACGGGTACCGCGGAAACGGAAGCAGGCGAGTTCCTGGATATTTACAAGCTGGGTGTATTGGTGATTCCAACCAATCGAGATGTTGCCAGGAACGATGCCAATGACTCGGTTTACAAGACCCGCCGGGAAAAATACCAGGCTGTGGTCAACGAGATCAAGGAGGTGCACGGGAAAGGCCGTCCCATTTTGGTGGGTACGATTTCCGTGGAAGTCAGTGAACTGATTGCCAGGCTCTTAAAAAAGGATGGAATCGTCCATGCCGTCCTGAATGCCAAGTATCACCAGCAGGAAGCTGAAATCGTCACGCGCGCAGGGCAGCGTGGAGGGGTCACCATCGCCACAAACATGGCAGGGCGTGGAACGGACATCAAGCTGGGCCAGGGTATTGCAGACCTTGGAGGACTTCATGTCATTGGCACCGAGCGTCATGAGTCCAGGCGAATTGACCGGCAGTTGAGGGGACGCTGCGCACGTCAAGGCGATCCGGGGTCCTCTCACTTTTTCGTGTCTCTGGAGGATGACCTGATGCGCCTCTTTGGCTCCGATCGCATTGTCAAGGTCATGGAAAAGGGCTTGGAGGAAGGGCAGGAACTCGAGCATCCCTTATTGAATCGCTCGATTCAAACCGCCCAGAAACGGGTAGAACAGCATAACTTCCAGATCCGAAAGCGTACCCTTGAGTATGACGACGTGATGAACAAGCAGCGGGAGATTATCTACGGTTTCCGCAGTGAGGTGCTTGTCTCCGAAGACGTCCAGGACCAGTTGATGGACATCATGGAAGAGGTGGCGGTTCAGAAGGTGAATCAATACTCTTCCCCTGATGAAGATGTTCAGGACTGGAACCTGCGCAGCCTCTCGGATTGGGTGAACCTTAATTTTCCGCTCGGGATGCCCGAGGAGGAACTGGTCAAGGTTGCTGACGCCGGAACCGAGAACCCCGTGCCTGGGAGTCTTTTTGATGGCATGAGTGCCGCTCAGTTTGCCCTTGTCAACTTTATCTCGGATCACGTCCGGAAGGCTTATCAGCTCAAGATCAGTGTTGAGGATGAGAAGGCGCTGAAGTCCATGGAGCGTTTCACCATACTCAGTGCCATCGATAAGCTTTGGCAGGAGCATCTCTACAGCATGGATGGCCTGCGCAACAGTATTGGTCTGCGTGCCTATGGTCAGCGCGATCCTCTGATCGAATACAAGAGTGAAGCATTCAAGATTTTTGACGAGTTGATGGTGAACATCAAAACTGAGATTTGTCATAATATCTTCCGCAGCGCCTCGAGCCTGATGGCCTTCCAACAATTCCTCAGCAAACTTCCCCAGCGAACCGTGCATCAGGATGCAACGGCCTTTGCGCAACCGAGTGGTGATAAGGATAAGAAAGCGAGCGAAATGGTCAGTGAAGCCAATGAGGCGATCGCGAAGGCTACCCCCGTGCGAACGGGTCCCAAGGTGGGGCGCAATGATGCCTGTCCCTGTGGAAGTGGGAAAAAATACAAGCAGTGTTGCGGAAAAAACTGAGCTTTTGTTTCCATGATAACGTTTTTGGAATGTCAGAAGACAAAATTTTTGCAGATCAGCTTTAACGTTAACTCTGACCTGGAAACTGCCTTAAGCTCCCTTGGAGGGCGATATTTTCTGGTAAACCCCAACATGCCCAAGATTTTGCTTTCTTCGGGTGGCGCTCTGGATACCAAATTGCGCTTGCAGAGGTGGATAGAATACTTGAAAATCCGCCCTTGTTGGAGAATCTTATCCTTCAGATGTCGTCACCGTTGTCTTTCATGACGTTTGGGGCAACGCATTTAAATTATGGCCAATCAATCAACTATTTCCAGTAGCAACATCGCTGGTGGACGTGCTTCGAAGGGAGACGAAGCCATCCCCAAGCCAAAGTACCCTGGGGTCCGCCTTACCTGCAACGGCAATCAACTCGTCACCCAGCATGTGGAAACCCGCATCACCGAAGGCGGGATTTTCTATCCGATCACCCCATCCACCGAGGGAGGGGAAATCTATCAGCAGTCCTACGCTCGGGGTGAATTGAACGTCTTTGGCCAGCAGAAAATCGCCATCGAATGCGAGGGTGAGCATGCTGCGCAGGGCGGTGCCACTGCTTTTTCCGTCACCGGTAAACGTGCAGTGAACTTTACCTCAGGGCAGGGAATCGTCTATGCCATGGAGCAATATTACCATGCACCCGGCAAAGGCTCCACGATGGTAGTCGAAGTGGGCGCGCGCGCCTTGACCAAGCATGCACTGAACGTGCATTGCGCCCACGATGACATCTACTCTGCGCTGGACACCGGCTGGATCATGATGATGGGCAAAACAGCCCAGCAGGCCGCGGATCAGGCCATTATCCTTCGCAAGGTGTGCGAACTGTCGTTGAACCCCGGCATGAACGTCCAGGATGGCATGTTGACCACTCATTCCGAGCGAACATACTATGCTCCTGAGGCAGATCTCCTGCGGGAGTTTCTGGGTGCTCCATGGGACATGATTGAGACACCGACACCGGCTCAGCGTGAGCTCTTCGGTCCCAAGCGCAGGCGTGTTCCCGAAATGATGGACCTTGCAAACCCGATTCTATTGGGGCCGGTTCAGAATCAGGAACACCACATGAATGGGGTGGTGGCGCGTCGCAATAACTTCAACGAGCCTATTCTTGGTTTCCTTGAGGATTCCTTCAAGGAATTTGGAGAGCTTACGGGGCGCGAGTATGGACTGATTTCCACCTACAAGACCGAGGACGCCGAGACGGTTTTCGTATCGCTGGGCTGTGCTGCGGAAAACATCGACGAAGCCGTGGATCACCTCCGAACAACCGAGGGGGCCAAGGTGGGGTCGATGCATGTGAATGTGATTCGTCCGTTTCCGGAGGCTGCTGTTATCAATGCGCTTCGCGGCAAGAAAAATATCATCGTGCTGGAACGTACGGATGAGGGCCTTGCTGGGGATAATCCCCTTGCAAGGGACATTCGTTGCGCGTTGAGCCGAGGTGTGGAAGCCCATCGATATACCGGAACACTGCCGGCCATGGCGCCTCATGAGCGTCCTCGTATCTTCCGCGGCGCTTACGGGATTGGGAGTCGTGATTTCAGACCAGAGCACGTTCTCGGGGCTTACGAGTATACCCAGGGTAAAACTCTGCGAAAGGATGGTAAGGGTGTCAACGATGGCGAGATGTTTTTTGTGTTGGGCGTCAACCATCCATATGCGGTCATATCCCTATCCACCCCATCACTCCTGCCAGATAAGGCGATCGCGGTCCGTTTTCATTCCATTGGTGGCTGGGGCATGATCACCACAGGCAAAAACCTTGGATCCATCATTGGGGAATTCGGGGACCTTATATCCAAGAAGGATCCGAGCTACGATGCCCTCGGCGCTCTGGAAGATAAGCTTTTTGTCAGTGCAAATCCAAAGTACGGATCCGAGAAGAAGGGTGCTCCCACCAACTATTACCTTGTTGTGGCACCGCGTCCCATCAGGGTGAACTGCGAGCTCAATCATGTGGATGTTGTGCTTTGTTGTGATCCCAAGGCCTTTACACATACCAACCCACTGGAGGGTCTGAACCCTGGGGGTTGTCTGGTCTGGGAGTCCAGCGACTCTCCCGAGACGGCCTGGAACCGCATTCCTCAAGTGCACCGTCAGTTCGTCAAGGACAACAACATCCGTGTCTTTATCCTGCCAGGCTTTGACATCGCACGCAAGGCGACGTCTCGTCAGGATCTTCAACTGCGTATGCAGGGCAATTCCTTCCTGGGAGCTTTCTTTCGCGTTTCCTCTTTTCTGGACGATAACA
>JAAZXX010000044.1 GCA_014239995.1 Verrucomicrobiia bacterium | reverse complement strand
CAAGCATGTATGCTCCAAACTCGGACTCAGTGCGGACAAGCAAGGACTCCAAACCCTCCATTGTCCTGGCGGCAGTGTCCTTGATCTCCAGTTTTTTGATTTCTGGTGGCATGTGGTTCCCTGTTAAACGTGCGTCCTGTTTGAGGTGATTTTCTTATTTAATCCCTCCCGTCTGTGAGCAAAGACAGTGCCTTAACGATTTTCCTCTGTACGTGCCCTTGGTTCTCGGCTTGAAGCGTTTTTTTCACCGGTTGTAGTCACAAAGGGTCCTCCCTCGAGCGGAGCTTTTTGAGTGAATGCAACATCGGGCAACTCAGTCTCTTTTCCTTCAAGGGGGAAATCCTTTCGCAGGGGATAGTAGGGGTAGCCTTCCCACATCAGGATACGACGCAAATCAGGATGCCCGTCAAAACGAATCCCCATCATGTCATAAATTTCGCGCTCGTGCCAGTTCGCAGTCCTCCAGACGCACGTCACGGATGGAAGATGACAGTCTTCTTCCCCCACGCGCGTCTTTAGCCGAAGGTAGGCGTGGTGTTCATGTCCATAAAGTTCGTAGACAACCCAGAATCGAGGATCTTCCCCGTAGTTATCCACACTTGAAAGGTCGGTCAATCCATCGAATCCCAGTTCCTTCTTGGCGTAGGAGCACACTTCGGCGATGCGCGCTTTCTCATGAACGATCAAAGTGCATTCCCTGCGGAACTCTGCAATCTCGGACAGCAACGCCCCAAACTTACCCCGTAGTTGTTCGGCTAACATGCGCGTCTTGTCTGATGTGGTAATGCTCATGTCCGGGGATTACATTCAGTCGTGATGAGAGTTGTCAGCCTTTGATTCACGCGTCGTGGGCTCCTGCAAGTGCATCCGGTTTGGGAGTTTTATGAGTCCGTATCAAGGGCGTTTTAGCAACCTGATTCTGCATTTTCATGAGTGCATCCAGCAGAGCTTCGGGGCGGGGGGGGCACCCGGCTACGTAAACGTTAACCGGAACAATGCGATCGACCCCCTGGAGAACAGCGTAGCTGCGGTACATGCCTCCGGTTGAAGCGCATGCTCCCATTGCAATGACCCACTTGGGTTCTGCCATCTGGTCATAAATGCGTCTCAGCGCTATTGCCATTTTGTAGGTCACGGTACCCGCTACGATCATCAGGTCAGATTGTCGCGGAGAAAATCGCATGACTTCAGACCCAAAACGGGAAATGTCAAAACGGCTGGCTCCTGCTGCCATGAGCTCGATAGCACAACATGCCAATCCCATCGGCATGGGCCAGAGGGAGTTTTTTCTAAACCAATTCAAGACTGCATCTGCCTTGGTGACAATGACATCGCCTTCAATTTTGCTGTTGTACCCTACTTCAATTTTCGTTGAACTCACGCTGGTTTCATTTTCTATTCCTGTCAGGTATTTGGAAGCTAACGACAGTGCCTGAGGGGTTCAAGTGAATTTGTGATTTTTTTCACAAGCGTTATTGACGAGCTTGGACAGCATCTGATATGGATATTTCCAGTCTTGATGGTGACTCGATGGCATTTTGCACGAAGCAGGCTTTGATCGTGTTCATGTCGAAGTCGTTATGTTGCACTTGGGGCGGAGTAGCCAAGTGGTAAGGCAGGGCTCTGCAAAAGCTCTATGCGTCGGTTCGATTCCGACCTCCGCCTCCACTCCATCATTGCTACTAGGACAATTAATTTTTTGCAGAGGCTGGCCAGTCAAGCTCTCGGGGCTCTCCTGTTTTTCAGGGTTGCATGGAAATTTTTTATGAGATTTTGGCCTTCTTTGCTTGCCTTGCGGCGGGTGGGTCCTAGAGTGTTGCGCCTTGTCCCAGGACACATGTTCTGGCTCATGGGTTTGTTGTGCAACGGAGTTGTTCATCACTGAGTTTTTGTGGGTGAAATTTGACGGTTATTCGCCCAAATGAAACAAATTTAACTATAAATAGATCTGAATGTCGGACGTCTTTCCTAAATGGACGAACAAGCTGCCAGGCAAGATCATTGTGGGTCTCCTCTTTCTAGGAGGAGCTACAGTGGCCGGTTTGACTTATTACGCCACGCCGAAATACACTCGGGTGGGCTACCAGCCGGTGCAACCGGTTGCATTTTCCCATGCCATTCACGCCGACCAACTCGGCCTGGATTGCCGCTACTGCCACAACGGCGTTGAGTCTTCGTGGTACTCCAATGTTCCTGCGGCTTCTGTTTGCATGAACTGCCATAACCAGGTTGGCAAGGACGATCCTAAATTAGCTTTGGTACGAGATAGTTACGAAACCGGCAAACCCATTCCATGGGTGCAGGTACACAAGGTGCCTGATTACGTTTACTTCAACCATTCGGTCCACGTTAATCGGGGCTTTTCATGTGTCGAATGTCACGGACCTGTTAATAAAATGGATGAGGTTTACCATGCGAAGCCCTTTGGAATGAGTTTCTGCCTCGAGTGCCACCGAGATCCGGGAGCCAAGATTCGACCCCTCGACAAAGTGACGGATCTTGACTGGGTATGGGACAGTGATCCGGACAAAGCTGCGGAACTGCAAAAAACCCATGGAGATCAAATGGTCCATGACTGGAGAGTCGAATCCCTCGTTAATTGTTCTGCCTGCCATCGATGAAAGATTTATCGCATCCCCCTAAACCATCTGGACCGGCTTACTGGCGCAGTTTGGACGAGCTGACAGACACTCCCGAGTTTCGTCAATGGGCTGAAAAAGAATTTCCCGAAAGCACACTCGAGGCACCAGGAGGTAATTCCCGCCGTGATTTCATAAAAATCATGGGTGCCTCCTTTCTACTTGCAGGTATGGGGCTTACAGGGTGCCGCAGGCCGGAGGAGACCATCGTGCCCTTCTCCAAAATGCCCGAGAATTACGTACATGGTGTTCCCCAGTTCTATGCTTCCTCCATGCCTTCCCGCGACAGTGCCGTTCCGCTACTTGTGAAGTCGATCGACGGACGGCCTATCAAGTTGGAAGGTAATCCCGACCTTGACTTTGGCAAGGGAGCTACTGACGCCTTCACTCAGGCCTCGATCCTGAACCTTTATGATCCCGACCGGTCCAGAAAATACCTTAAATCTGGCAATGCCTCCACAAAAACTGAAGCAATCAGTCGTCTTCGTGGTGTTAGCAATCAATTCAAGGGCAATCGCGGCGCGGGTCTTCATTTCCTCGTCGAGCGTTCCGGGTCGCCGTCCCGACATCGACTTCAGGGCCTGATACAGGAGAGCATGCCAGAGGCAAGTTGGCATGTTTACGAGCCCATTGAATTCAAGGCTGCTGCGTCAGCCTACTCAAGGGCCTTCAAGAAGAATGTCCATCCTGTTCCTGATTTTTCAAAAGCAAAGGTCATATTTTCCCTGGACTGCGATTTTCTTGGAACCGAGCAGGAGGCTTACTCTCACATCCGGGGCTATGCGGACGGACGCAGGCTCAAGGAGGATGATCAACAGCATGCCACCACCAACCGGCTTTATGCCGTGGAAAGTCTGCTGACGCTCACTGGTTCCAATGCGGACCACCGATTGCGTGTGACCTCCGATCAGGTCTTCAGCATCACAGCGGCACTGGTTGAGGAGGTATTCGTTCAACTCGGGCAAAATCATGAAGAAGCGGGAAGTCCGATCCCTGCCCTGAGAAGCTCTCTTCTGGACAAATCGAAGGCCTTCCCGGTCGACCCGAAATGGATCGTCGAATCCGTACGGGACCTTATGGCCAACAGAGGGTCATGCCTCATCGTTGCAGGGCATCGCCAACCCGAGTCAGTGCACCAGCTTGTTGCAGCTCTCAACGTCCTCCTGGACAACATCGGCCAGACAGTCAACTTCCTGCCCCTTACCCAACCCGAGTATCAAGATCTGGCATCGCTCAAAGAGGCGTGTGATGCAGGCAAGGTTGACACGCTGCTGATCCTGGGAGGCAATCCATCCTACGATGCTCCGGCTGATTTTGACTGGCCAGAGACACAGGGCAAAGCCAGGGAAGTGATCCGCCTCGGTTATTACGAAGACGAGACTTCTGAGGATGCCGGATGGCATTTGCCCATGGCACATTTTCTTGAGTCCTGGGGCGATGCACGTTCCGGTGATAGAACCTTGCTGGCTGTGCAGCCCTTGATTGCGCCCTTATTCGATGGGCTCACTGAGATTGAGGTGCTTGCGCGTATCTTGGGAAGCGTCGAGACAAAACCCTACGATATTGTTCGTTCCACCTTGAAGGATAGTACTGGAGAGATTGGCTTCGAATCCCGGTGGAAGCAATTTCTGCACGACGGTTTTCTGGCCTCTCTGCGTCCTGATCCTATTTCCCTGACAAATGGTCAATTTGACTGGTCCATTGTCACTCAAAACGTCAGCCAGGCCATCACTGACAATGGTCAATCCAGCCCCGCCTCGAAGGATGCTCTGGAGCTCGTGTTTCATCGGGATGCAAGCGTGGATGACGGTCGTTTCAGCAACAACGGTTGGATGCAGGAAATGCCGGACCCTGTCACCAAGATTACCTGGGACAATGTGATCCTGATCAGCCGCCGTACAGCTGCAGAACTGGGCGGTATACGAAACAAGGAACTGGTGGAGATTGAATTCAATGGCCGCAAACTGCGAGGTCCCATATGGATTCAGCCTGGTCAGGCTGATTTCTCGCTCGGACTGGCATTGGGTTATGGCCGACCTAAGGGCGGTCGCGTCGGTGGGAATGCCGAAGAAAAGGTTGGGTTCAATGCCTACACCCTCCGCGATTCCAGTAGCCTGTTTTTTGGTGCCGGGGCCAAAGTAAAGCGGCTCAACGAAACTTTAGAGATCGCCTCGACGCAGGATCACTGGTCCATGGAAGGTCGGGCCATCGTTCGCGAGGGAAACCTCGAGAACTACGAGCAGAAGCGTGATTTTGCCCAGAACATGGACCTCGAGGCTCACGCAGGCCATATTCCACATGACAAGGATGGCAATCCTGAACAGATCTACGAACATCCCTATCAGGCGCGGCCTTCCACCAAAAGCGACATCCATCAGTGGGGGATGGCTATTGATTTACAGACCTGCGTTGGTTGTTCTTCATGTGTTGTGGCCTGTCAAAGCGAAAACAACATCCCAATCGTTGGCAAGGAGCAAGTGGCTAACAGCCGCGAGATGCACTGGATGCGCATCGATCGTTATTACAGCGGTGATCCCGAAGTGCGTGGTAAGGCTGACAAGTTGATCGCGGACGAGGAACAACCTTACGTTGAATGGATTGATGACGTGCAAGTGGTCAACCAGCCCATGCTCTGTCAGCACTGTGAGAGTGCTCCCTGCGAGAGTGTTTGTCCGGTCAATGCCACTGTTCATGACCATGAGGGCCTGAATGTCATGGCATACAACCGATGTGTGGGTACGCGCTATTGCTCCAACAACTGCGCATGGAAGGTAAGGCGATTCAATTACTTTGATTACAACAAGCGTCCGATTGATGAGCTTTACAAGGGACCTCTTGCATCCCGTCCTCAAGAGGACATTGACCTGATCGAGATGGCCAAGAATCCTGATGTCACGGTACGTATGCGTGGGGTCATGGAAAAGTGCACGTTCTGCACCCAGCGCATTGAACAGGCCAAGATAGCCAAGAAGGTCGAGGCTCGGGATTCTGGTGATATTGAAGTCCCCGATGGAACTATCAAAACGGCCTGTCAGCAAGCTTGCCCAGCTGACGCCATCGCTTTCGGTAATCTGCTGGATCCTGAAAGTAGGGTTTCCAAACTGAAAAATGATGCAAGGAACTATTCAGTGCTTGGTTTCCTAGATACAAAGCCTCGCATTACATACCTGGCAAAAATTCGCAATCCGAATAAAAACATGCCTGATTATCACACCATGCCCTTGAGCACTCAGGAGTATACGAAAGCCATGGGGAGCCCCTTCGAGGATCATGGATCCAGTCACGGGGCTGAAGACCACGCGGATAATGAAACGGGTGCTTCACACTCTGAGGGAGGGCATCACTGATGGCATCATCGAGCACAGCACCCCAATTGAAAATTTCGGCTCCCCCACGTGAGATTGAACGTGAACCCTTGGTCTTGAATCAACGTTCTCCTGGATGGATTTCAGATCAAATCGCAGGGATTATCGAGGGAAAGACCCCGACATGGTGGTGGGTCACCATGGCCATCAGCCTGCCGATTATGTTGATGTGCTTCATCATGATTGGCTATCTCATCTCGACAGGCGTGGGTGTCTGGGGCTTGAACAGCCCGATTGCCTGGGGATGGGCCATTGTTAACTTTGTCTTCTGGATTGGTATTGGACACGCCGGTACCCTTATCTCGGCGGTTCTGTTCCTGCTTCGACAGAAATGGCGCACATCGATCAACCGAGCGGCGGAAGCCATGACCATTTTTGCGGTGATGTGTGCCGGTATTTTCCCAGGAATCCACGTGGGTCGCATCTGGTTTGCCTGGTGGTTGTTCCCGCTTCCGAACGCGAATGGCCCCATATGGCCTCAGTTCCGTTCGCCGCTTCTCTGGGATGTGTTCGCGGTTTCCACTTACTTCACGGTGTCACTCCTGTTCTGGTATATGGGCCTCATTCCTGATCTTGCGACCATTCGTGATCGTTGCAAGGGTGTGGTTCGCAAATTTTTCTATGGCTTGTTCTCCTTGGGTTGGACAGGATCGAACCGACATTGGAGCAATTACGAAAAGGCTTACTTGCTTTTGGCAGGGCTTTCCACGCCGCTCGTTCTTTCTGTGCACAGTATCGTTTCATTCGACTTTGCCGTTTCACAGGTGCCCGGTTGGCATACCACCATCTTTCCGCCCTATTTTGTTGCGGGTGCGATCTTCTCAGGTTTCGGGATGGTGTTGACCCTCATGATTCCCCTGCGTTCGCTTTTCAACCTGCAGGATCTTTTGACTGTGCGGCATATTGAGCTCATGTGTAAGGTCACACTCGCGACGGGCTCCATCGTGGGTTACGCCTATGGCATGGAGTTCTTCATTGCCTGGTATGGAGGCAATCCATACGAGGCGTATGCGTTCCAGAATCGAGCTTTTGGGCCCTACTGGTGGGCCTACTGGATCATGATTTCCTGCAATGTGATCACTCCCCATCTTTTCTGGTTCAAGCGGGTGCGCACCAACATGGTGTTTGTTTGGATCCTTTCCATTTTCGTCAACATCGGAATGTGGTTCGAACGTTTTGTCATTGTAGTCACGTCGCTGCATCGTGACTACATCCCAGCCAACTGGAGTTACTATTCTCCAACCTATGTCGATGTGCTGACATTTATAGGCACCTTTGGCTTGTTCATGGTACTTTTCCTTTTGTTCATCCGATTCTTGCCACTCATCGCCATTTCCGAAGTCAAGGGCGTGACCAACCATGCTGATCCACATCACCCGCTGGGCGGGGCGAAAGGAGGACACCACTCATGATAAACGATATCCAAGCATACGGTCTTCTTGCTGAATTCCATACGCCGGCGGACGCCATGCATGCCGCAGAGAAAGTTCGAGATGCCGGGTTTACCCGTTGGGATGTCCATACGCCATTCCCAGTGCATGGCATGGACGAAGCAATGGGGCTCAAGGATTCCAAGGTCGGCTGGTTTTCCTTCCTCGGTGGAAGCACGGGTTTCACCCTTGGTTACCTGATGATTTGGTTCATGAACAGTTACAACTATCCGATTGTCGTGGGTGGTAAGCCCCTCATGAGCCCCATGTTTCCTTTCCCGGTCGTGTATGAAATGACCATCCTTCTGTCAGCTTTTGGTGCGATTTTCGGCATGCTCTTCATGAACAGACTCCCCAAGCTGTATCATCCCTTGCTTAAGAATTGTCGTTTCAAGGGGGCGACACATGATAAGTTTTACGTGATCATCGAAACAGCAGATCCGCGTTATTCAGATGCGGGGACACGTGAACTTCTTGAATCAGCTGGCTGCAAACACATGGAAACGGTGGAGGACTAGAATGCGATACTTTTTGACCCTTTACATTTTGGCAATTGTGGCCTTTGTTGGCGTTGCGGGATTCCGTGGAGGTCTTTCCAGGAAACCACCGATCGAAGTGTTCCCAGACATGGATCGGCAAATGAAGCTGCGCCCCCAGGAGGCCAATCGATTTTTCGGTAACCATCGAAGCTCTCAACTTCATGTGGATGGTACCATTGCACGGGGCGCGCCCTACAAGGACATTCCTGTCAACACAGGGCGTCAATCAGGCAGCACCAATTGGGTTGAGGTCAATCCTGTGCCATTCAGCGAAGCATTGATGGAACGTGGACGGCAGCGCTATGATATCTATTGCCAGCCATGCCACGGGGCCGCAGGTGATGGGAAGGGGATCACCACCAAATATGGCATGATCGCGGTGGCTAACTTCCATGATCCCCGACTGGTATCGATGACGGACGGGGAGATTTTCAACACCATCACCCATGGCAAGAACCTTATGGGGCCTTACGGGGCCAACATCAAGATCCACGACCGCTGGGCGATCATTGCCTATTTGCGCGCACTGCAACGCAGCCGTTTATCCACCATGGAGGATGTTCCAGAACCGCAAAAAGCAGCCCTTCAACAGTAAAGACCTATGAGTTCCGACACGAACAATGCCCCAGAACCCAAGCTGGATCTTGCCAATTGGGCCAATCTTCCGAATAAGTTGATGCTCAGCGGCATCATCCTGCTGATTGGCCTCATCTTTACGCCCGAGAAGTTCGGCTACACCTATCTCACCGGATTCATGTTTTTCTTGAGCCTCACTCTGGGTTCCATGTTCCTGGTGATCCTGCATCACCTCTTTGACGCCTACTGGATGGTGCCGATTCGTCGGTTCCTGGAACACATCGCTTGTTTGACTCCATGGTTGGGGGTGTTATTCCTTCCCATCCTCATATTCATGGCTTTCGGGCACGTTGACATCTATCCATGGATGAGTGCAGATCCCGAAACAGACCATGCCCTGCATGTCAAGAAGGTCATGTTCAACAAAGGGGTATTCTATGTGGTGTCCATCCTGTTATTTGCGGTTTGGTGGTGGCTCAGCAACAGTCTGAGAAGTCATTCGCTGGCACAGGATGAGTCTGGATCGGCAGCCTGCACGCATGTGCTTAGAAGGCGGGCGGCGGCCGGGATTTTCATTTTTGCAGTGACCCTGACGCTGGGTGTCATTTATTGGATGAAATCACTTGAGTATCAATGGTTCTCAACGATGTATGGGGTCTATTATTTTGCTGGTAGCGTCTGGACCACTCTGGCGACCACCTACCTGCTTGCCGCCATCCTGAAGCGCACGGGACATCTAGCTCCGGTGATTCGAGAGACGACATTCAAAGATATTGGTACGCTGTTCTTTGCCTTTACTGTCTTCTACGCCTACATCCACTTTTCCCAATATTTTCTTATCTGGAATGCAGCCATCCCTGAAGAAACCTTCTGGTATGTGAAGCGGGAAAACGGGATCTGGTGGAGTGTTGGCATGCTCATTATCTTCGGACATTTCTTCCTGCCTTTCCTTTCTTTACTGCGCATCGACATCAAGAAAAACATCTCTCTGAGCCTTTATTATTCCTTGATTCTCGCTGGTTGGGCATGGCTGATGCACTATGCGGATATGACTTACAACATCATGCCCGTTCCTTACCCGAAAGGTACCCTGGGGGGTGAGGGATACGGTCTCTGGGACTTTGTTTTGAGTATCTCTGCATTGGCATTCATGGGAGGGTTTCTTGCTAAAGTCTTTCTCAGAAACTTTATCAGTCACCCCCCATACCCACAAAAAGATCCGCGTATTGCTGAAGCCATGGGGGTTTACGTTGAACTGGAATCAGAAGTTGAAGACAAAGCTAATGCAAGTAAGGCTTGAGATTCAGGCAAGGAGCCGTTTTACAAAGCCCCATCGATCATGAGAACCCATCTTTCATCCAAACAAGCCAGCGCAGGAGTGGCTTTTCTATATTTCGTGGCTATTCTCGCTACCTTCTTTCTTGGCGCCTTCCTCATCTGGGCTACGAAGCAATATACCCAGCCCGATGCCATTGCCACAAACAGGGCCGTCGAGCGTGCTGAAAACCTCAGCAAAGCAGAGACCATCGCCAGTGTGATGCTCAATGACTATGCTTGGCAGGACACTGAGAAAGGTTTTCTGCGTGTTCCGATTCAAAGGGGCATCGAGCTGGTCCTGAAGGAATGGAAAAACCCTGCTGAGGGGCGTGGGAAATTGATTACACTCATGGAGAAAGCAACCGCACTTCCGCCCCCTCCACCTGAAGAACCCAGTGCGTTTGAATAGTCATCAGTAGTGCCAACAATATCCTCTTTCCAGAATTTGTGAAAGCCATGGAAGCAAATCAATCATCAAAATCAACTTTTGACTGGACGGACATCGACGCATCCTATCGGTTTCCAACACTTTTTCTCGCAGGCAAGGCCGTTGGATGGCTCTTGCTTGGAACCATTTTTTCTCTGATCGCATCCATTAAGATGCATGCCCCTGGCTTTCTGTCCAGTTGCTCATGGGTCACTTACGGGACCATGATGCCTGCCGCATTGAATGCCATTGTATATGGGTTTGCGCTGCAAGGAGCCTTCGCGGCCATGTTGTGGATGACCATGCGTCTCGGGCAGGTTCGCTTGGTGGCTCCCGGGTTCTTGTTCATAGGAACTGCCCTTTGGAACCTGGGAGTATTGATCGGTGTGCTTGGCATCATGGCAGGGCATTCCTCGGGGCATGCCTACCTTGAAATGCCGGGTTACGCTTTACCTTTTCTCTTCGCCGCCTATGGGCTCATTGGGGGCATCGCGCTGGTGACTTTCCACAAGCGCCAGGTGCGGGAGCTCTATCCGTCTCAGTGGTTTATTTTCGCTGCACTTTACTGGTTTCCATGGATTTTCAGTGCCGCCAGTTATCTGCTTGTCATCTCACCTCTGCGCCAGGTGGTGCAGCCCGTGCGTGGCGTGGCGCAGTCCGTGGTGGATGCCTGGTATGTTTCAGGCCTCAATGTCATTGTCCTGGGTTTCGCTGGCCTTGCCATATTGCAATATTTGATTCCCAAATTGGTCAAACGTGATCTGCACAACGCTTATCTATCACTCTTTGCTTTTTGGATGCTTCTTCTGTTCGGCAGTTTTTCAGGCATTCTTTCAAGCCAAGCGCTGCCTTCCTGGGTTGGGTCCCTGAGTGCCGTCTGCAGTGCTTTTGTGGCCTTTGCCTGGTTGGTGATCGCCTATAATTTATTCGTTACCTTCCGGGGGGGGGCGACCAAGTCGGCCGGCCTGGGTTTGCGATTCATGTATTGTTCACTCGGATCCGGATTGCTCGTTGCCTTGCTCACGGCTTGGGCTTCCCAGGAGGCTACCTCTCAAGTGCTGCAGTTTAGCCTCTTCGTTCCAGGGTTGAAGTGGTTGTATCTGCATGGATTTGTCGGCATGGGGCTTCTTGGAGGTATTTACCTGTTCCTTCCCAAGGTGACTGGGAACGACTGGAAAGCTCAAGGTCAGTGGACCATTATTTTTATGGCGTATGCCACAGGTGTTATACTGTTTTCGGGCGCATTGCTGGTGGGGGGATGGAAACACGGAAACATGTTGATCAATGCCGAAAACAGTTTCGTGGAGGTTTTGCGTTCGGGAATACTCCCCTTTATTCGGATCAGTACCGCTGGCGAACTGTTGATCGTCATTGCGGCACTGCTACTTTGGTGGAATGTGATGGTGATGGTTTGTAGAACCTACTGTGGTTGCCTGCTCTCGATGGGTGGATGTGGCATCTTGGCCGCCGGTGGCAGCAAACAGCTTCCGTCCAAAACAAATGTAAAGAAGAAATCATGAATCAAGGCTCCATATTGTTTTTAAGCGTCTTTGGCGCCATGGCCCTTTCATGGGGTGGGTTTGTCATGTTGCCGCAAGTGCAGCTAGGAAGCCAATCAACGCGCGTCGTCAAGGAAATCGGTCGTCATTATCCAGCGGAGCGCGGTGGACTGGCGGAACGGGGGCGAGATATTTATCGGGCGGCCGGTTGTGTTTCCTGCCATACCCAGCAAGTGCGTCAGTCAGGCTATGAGTTTGATCTTGTCCTGACCAAGGCAGGTGATTTCACCGAGCTGGTGACCTCCCTCGTATCTCAAGCCAACACCTCGCTCACACCACAGGAAACTGCAGCGATTGTTGGCAACGCGCCTACAACCATTCTGGAGGGAGTTGGCAAATCCGAGGTGGATCGAGTGCTTCATTTGTTCAAGGACAGCGGAGCCAAGGTTGCAGCTAACATTCGCCCCTTGGGCCCGGATATCGAGCGTGGGTGGGGACCCCGGCAGACGGTTGGCCTGGATTACCTTTTTGATCAGCCTGTCCTTCTCGGCAGTCAGCGCATTGGTCCTGACCTTGTTGATGTGGGTTCCCGTCTTACCGATCGCAAATGGCATCTTCTGCATCTCTACCATCCTCATACTGTTCAGGAAGGATCCATCATGCCAGCCTATCCTTACCTATTTGAAACAAAGAAAATTCTCAGTGGTCCATCCTCCGATGCGCTTGCGCTTGAGGGAGATTTCAGCCCCCCTGAGGGGATGGAAGTGGTACCGACTCCTGAGGCAAATGCTTTGGTGGACTATTTGTTGAGCCTGCGTATCCAGAATCCTGTATTCGAGGCTCCCTACATGTTCACTCAAGACCAAGGCAGCGATGACAACAATTCTCAAATGGAGCAGCCTGAATGAGCGCTAAGCCCAACAAACATACAAACAAGAAACACGTCAAAGAACGCGAACCGGGATTCCAAAAAGAACCGATCCCAGTCCTCCTCTTTGTGATCACCCTGTTACTCGCTTATTGGGGAATGATGTACCTGGACACCAACGCAGGCGGTTTCAGTCGCTATGTTTACGGGCCTTACGCATCCTATGACCAATTGAGTTCCGTACAGCCAGGCAACGCGGATGATCCAATGAAGCGTGGGGCCGTTGTCTATAGAAATGTTTGTTTACCGTGTCATCAAGCGTCTGGCCTTGGGGCCCCTGGCCAATTTCCTCCGCTTGCAGGGTCTGATTGGGTGAGCGTTGAGGGGCCTAACCGCATGCTGCGCATCGTGTTGAATGGTCTGAATGGTCCGATTGAGGTGAATGGAAAGAGTTGGTCAGCCGCCATGCCCGGTTTTGGTGATTCGATCCCCAGCGATGAAGATCTTGCCGCGGTGATTACCTACGTTCGCAATAGCTGGGGCAATGCTGCCAGTG
>JAAZXX010000449.1 GCA_014239995.1 Verrucomicrobiia bacterium | reverse complement strand
GTGGCGGATCAGGAGGTCTCCCAGCCTCTAGCACGACCAAGGGCCTTCGTCCAACCGGCGGTGAGCATCCTGACCTGCTTTCGTTCCATAGCCGGCTTAAAACGCAGGTCCACCTGCCATTGACGGCGTATATCTGTCTGGCTTTTCCAGTAACCTACCGCAAGCCCAGCGAGATAGGCAGCACCCAGCGCTGTGGTTTCGGATACCTTGGGCCGCAGGACGGATACACCCAGCAGGTCCGACTGAAACTGCATGAGTAGATTATTCATGGAAGCACCACCGTCCACACGCAACTCCTTGATCTTGAGACCCGCATCCTTCTCCATGGCCTTTACCACATCCACCACCTGATACGCAATACCCTCAAGAGCAGCACGGGCAATGTGACCCGCACTGCTTCCCCGTGTCAGCCCCGCAATGGTGCCACGGGCATACTGATCCCAATGCGGAGCACCCAAGCCTGCAAACGCCGGCACAAGATAAACACCACCGTTGTCCGGTACGGAACGCGCCAGATGCTCAATATCTGCTGATTTGCGGATGATACCAAGCCCATCGCGCAGCCACTGGGTCACAGCACCTGCAATAAAAATACTCCCCTCCAGCGCGTAATGCGTTTCATTACCAATTTTCCAGGCGACAGTAGTGAGCAGGTTATTATTGGATATCTTGGGGCGATTCCCGGTGTGCATGAGCATGAAACAACCGGTCCCATAGGTATTCTTCACCATGCCAGGGGAAGAACACGCCTGGCCAAACAAGGCCGCCTGCTGATCACCCGCAATGCCGGCTACGGGAATGCGCCCCCCAAGGACTTCGGTCTCAAAGTATCTTTCACTGGAACAGCGTATTTCGGGAAGCATGGATGATGGCACCTCAAATAGTTCCAACAATGCATCATCCCATTTTCCCCGCTTGAGGTTGTATAGAAGGGTTCGGCTTGCATTACTCGCATCGGTAAAGTGGTGTTTTCCATCGGAAAGCTTCCATAAAAGCCACGTGTCTACCGTGCCAAAGGCGAGTCTGCCATCCCTTGCCAATCTCTTTGCCCCCTTCACATTTTTCAAAATCCAGCGTAGTTTGGTTCCTGAAAAATAAGCGTCAATCACCAGACCCGTACTTTTCTGGATCATATCGGAAAGACCTGAATCCCTGAGCTCATCACAGAATTTGGAGGTACGCCGATCCTGCCATACAATCGCGTTGCATATCGGCTCACCCGTCTGACGATCCCATACCACAACCGTCTCACGTTGATTGGTGATGCCGATGGCCGCAATGTCCTTCGCCGTCAAATCCGCCTTTCGCAGGGCTCGTTTAGCCACCTGAAGCTGGCTGCTCCAGATTTCATTGGCATCGTGTTCCACCCAGCCCGGCTTGGGATAGATCTGTCCAAATTCTTTTTGAGCCATCGCCTTGATGGCTCCTTTTTTATCAAAAACAATGGCGCGGGAACTCGTGGTCCCCTGATCGAGCGCAAGGATGTATTTCATAGGTAGAAAGGATGCAATGAAACGATGGTTGGAGAGATGATTTATTCAATGATAAGGTGTGAGATTTTGTGACGGGTGAGATAACAACCCTTACTACCATAGCCATTTGAAAACAAGTGCCGCAATCGTACCACCCAGTAACGGGCCAAGGACCGGAACCCATGCATAAGACCAGTCGCTGCCACCTTTTCCATGGATGGGAAGCAGGGCATGGGCAATACGTGGTCCCAGGTCCCGTGCGGGATTGATCGCATAACCTGTTGACCCACCTAGTGAGAGGCCGATCGAAAACACAAGCAGACCCACAAGTAGTGGTCCCAATCCCTTGTCAAACCCGGAATCCGGTACGAGGTTGGCTGGCCTGGCGATAGTCAACACGCCCAATACCAGCACAAAGGTCCCGATCATTTCCGAGATGAGGTTTTTGCCAGGGTGCCGGATAGCTGGAGCGGTAGAAAACACAGCAAGTTTCGAGGCCTTATCCGTCGTTTCCTTCCAGTGTGGCAGGTAAGCCAACCACACCAGTACGGATCCAAGCAAGGCTCCGATCATTTGCGCCATGATATATCCTGGCACCTGGGACCACCCAAAACTACCATGGCCAATCAGCGCCAGTGCGATCGTGACTGCAGGATTAATGTGGGCACCACTGATGGCACCGACCATGTAGACTGCGACGGCAACAGCCAAGCCCCACCCCGCCGTGATCACAATCCAGCCTGAGTCATGGCTTTTTGTTTTTTGGAGAACGACCCCGGCAACGACGCCATTGCCCAACAGTATAAGGATCATCGTCCCGACGGCTTCAGCTAAATAGGGATTCATAAGGGATTCAAAGACAATAAAAGCACGGTCTTGTCTGGAGCAAGCCCTAACATGGTGAAACGAGGTAAGAGACCCATGCCAATATACCAGACAGACAGAAAGCTGTGCACCTGCACCTGGCAAACTCTCTTTCCTCGCAGTGTCAACAACCTTGATGCCCCAAGGAGAGTCACGCCGTTTGCGCGGAAATGATTCATGAGTGACAGCAGACATCAAAAGCATTCGCAAGCCCCCTGTTTCCAACATTGATCCCCGGTCCAATCTTACCGCATACTTTATCGCATGGAATCAACAATCCCACCCGACCAGGCGCGTATGCTGACTCTGCTCGTGCGCATCGGTTTTTTCTGCGGCGTGGCCTGGGTAGCATGGCTGTTGGTTTTCAAGGGTGCGGGGGCTCAAAAAGGGGTCAAAGCCGTCAAAAGCCCCAAACTACAACGTATCCAGCTGGTAAGCTGGGTGTTGATTGCCGCCTTTGTGGGAATCCTCTGCTACCAGGCAACGTGGCAGTTGGCTGGCTTTTTCCGACCGAGGTTTGTTGCCTTCATGCAGAAACATGACCGGCGAAAATTCAATCCCGCGCTACAAATGCAGCGAGGAGCCATCCTGGACCGCAATGGGACTGCACTTGCCAAAAACAAAAGTGCCAAAGAAATCACCCAGCGCCATTATCCCATGGGTGCAGCAACATCCCATATTGTGGGTTATTTCGACCCGGTATTCGGCGTGACAGGATTGGAATCCATAGCAGATCCATTCCTCTCCGGACTTCAGGATATATCGAGTGAGGGATGGGAATCCATTGGGCAGCAATTATTGACGCGCAAGGATCTTCCAAAGGGCAAGGATTTGAGATTGACGCTGGACGCGCGACTTCAAAACGCCGTCCATTCCAGGCTAACGCAAGGGCGCTATGCCAAGGATGCCAAGCCCGCCCCGGGAAAACCACACCGCGGTGCCGTTGTCGTTCTCGACATACGGGATGGGTCCCTCCTTGCCGCTTGCAGTGCACCCGCCTACAACCCAAATCAACTAAACCGTCATATCTTCGCGGACAAGCAGGCCGGTGCGCCTCTTTTCAACCGAGCCCTGCATGGCCTTTATCCACCAGGCTCTGTCTTCAAGGTGGCGGTTGGTTCGTATTACCTTGAAAAAATACTCCTGGGTGCAGGGTATCCGTTGTCGATTAAATGCGGACCGGAATACCGCACCCCTGACGGTAAAGGGGTCATCAGGGATTTAAACTATTACAGCTATCAGGACCGGGGAAAAACATGGCCAGGCTTCGGGACAATCGAGCTGGAACAGGCGGTGGAACAATCGTGTAACGTCTACTTCGCCCAGATAGGAGTCACCATTGGCAAGGATGGATTTGAATGGATGCGCAAACTGATTGGGTTTGACCAGGCCATTCCGCTTTATATTGGCCCACTGGAGGAACTTCGCTCCTCGGCATCCCGATTTCCAATTCCCCCTGCTGCTGATGCCTTCAGTTTGGCGCTCATGGGAATTGGGCAAGGCAAGCTCATGGTGACGCCACTCCATATGGCCATGGTGGCTTCGGCTGTTGCCAATGAAGGATTACTGATGCAACCCCGCCTCACCTTTGATCGTCCCATCAAGGAACTGGGTCGAGCCATGAGCGCTCAAACGGCAGACCA
>JAAZXX010000448.1 GCA_014239995.1 Verrucomicrobiia bacterium | reverse complement strand
ACAAAAGACTTTGAAATCCGCCGGTCAGAAGAGTCAAAGCCGACAGTAGCAACACATCCAGAATTGTCATCACCATGACGACCAGTTGATTAAACCACAAGGGCAACTGGCGCATGCCAGCAATCATGATACCGCCGCCAATATTCATGATAGCGTAGGGGATGAAAAACATTCGCACGCATGCAAGTGCGACGTCTCGAGTATTCTCGATGCTGCTCAGCCAATTTGAGAAAAAGAGAAAGTAGGCGATGAGCATCAATACACACGATTTTACCGGAAGCCCAAAATCGCATTCAATTGTCTTGATGCGGTCTTCGATGCGTTGCCTTGCCACATCGTGTGTCGTATTCAGGTGCGGCCAGCGTTCCTTGAAAAACTGTGCTAATCGATCAAATGACATGATAAGAGAAAGGTCCAATCTTCTTCATGTCAGCATGCCCGACGCCCTCTCCACAATTCCGCTTGTTTCCCACAAGCGACCGATGCCCTGATATCCGCAGGAGAGTGCTCCCTCCTCGGGGCCAATGAACTCAACACCTCGCTCAACAAGGATTTTCACATTCGACTGGGTGGCGGGATGGTGCCACATCCTGCCATTCATGGCCGGGGCAACCAGGATCTTGGCATCGACATTCAGAGCAAGGGCGATGCAGATAAGGGCATCATCGGCGATCCCGTGGGCCAGTCTGGCAATTGTTTTGGCAGTTGCTGGGGCAATCAAAAGGAGATCTGTCTCATCAGCAACCCGAATGTGGGTGGGTTTCCAGCCTTCTTCTTCGTCGTAGAGGCTGGTGATCACGGGTTGGCGTGAAAGCGTTCTGAAGGGTAGGGGGGGGATAAATGCCTGTGCATCCTTGGTCATGACAACCGTAACCCGATGTCCAAGTTTGGTCAGCTCGCTTGTCACATCCACCGCTTTGTAGGCCGCGATCGATCCCGTGACGCCAAGGGCGATCTTTTTCATGGTGCTGGCTGCATCAGGGTCTTTCCATCGAGGTTGGTTGTTCTGGGAGAGCTTGAGAAGGGCGCGACGGAGCGTGCGGTTCGTAAACGCTCCGCATCCACAATTGAGCGAATGTTTCCGAGGTCTTCCTCCGGGCTTCCTGATGTGATCAGATAATCGAAATGCTTCCATGCAGCAATTTCTCTTTCGGCATTTTTCAGCCTCTTAACAGTATCCTCGTTCGAGTTCATGGCGCGTCCACAAAGCCTTTTTTTCAGTTCGATGAGACTTGGTGGTGCCAGGAAGACCGTGATGAGGTGTTTTGCAAAATACGGGTCCTCGGAGGCATACTGTCTGATGCTTGCTGCACCTTGGACATCAATGTTCAGGATGACATCATGTCCCTTGTTAAGCAGGTGGAAAATGTCCTGCTTGCGTGTACCGTATTGATTTCCATAGACAATGGCATGTTCAATGAAATGACCACAGATAAACGCTTTATCAAAAGCCTGAGGACTCATGAAATGGTAATCCTTCCCCTGAATTTCATCAGCTCGTGGACTCCGGGTGGTGCAGGTAATGACTCGATGCACTCCGCTATCAGCCCGGATAAGGTTTTGGCACAAGGTGGTCTTGCCGGCCCCGGATGGTGCCGAAATAAGGATCAATAAGGGTGTGTGCAACGGTTTTGCTTCAGCGCTACCCATCACTCAAGATTCTGTACTTGTTCCCGGAATTTTTCCAACTCTGTTTTTAAAGATACCACAATGTGAGCAATTTCATGGTTGCTGGCCTTTGATCCAATGGTGTTGATTTCCCTGAACATTTCCTGGGAAAGAAAATCAAGGCTTCTTCCGACCTGCTGCTGCTTATCACACAAGGTTTTGAAATGACTGAAATGACTTTCCAGGCGTGTTATTTCCTCTGTAATATCACTCTTGTCGGCAAACAAAACGAGTTCCTTGAGAATGCGCTCATCATGCACATCGATTTGATCGATGCCTGCCTTTTCAAGCCTTTCGATTAACAGTTTACGATGCCTTGTGGGGAGCTCAGCTGCCTTACCTTTGATTATGGATAGGGCATTTCTCATGTTTTCGATACGTTCGCTCAAATCAGTATGAAGGTGATTTCCCTCGGTTGTTCGCATGGTGAGCAGCCCTTCCACCGCCTGCTTTGCGGCAGATTCGAGTAATATCCATATATCATCGGGATTCGGAGTTTTTGGACTGATCTTGATGACTCCGGGAATGCGTGTGAGCAGCTCCAGGCTTACCTCGGTCTTGGCGTTTATACGGGCAGCCACCTCCTGGAGAGATGCCACGCAAGCCTCTGCCAGGGCGTCATTGACTTTGGGGACGCCGCAATCATTGCCTTCAAGATCGGATAGTTGCACTCGAACCTGAATTCTTCCCCGTGAGAGAAATTTGCCCAATAAGGCCTTCAGTTGCCCTTCCATGGCATCGAACTCCCGGGGAAGTGAGATGGCAAATTCGAGTTGTTTGCGGTTGACTGAGTTAATTTCTACAACCAAACGGTATCCTTGATCAATGCACTCACCCCGACCGTATCCTGTCATTGACATTATCATGATGGGATTCAACCCGAGATACAGGTTGCAAGTCAATCACGGCCTTGCACGAGGTGCTATTCGTCTCACCATGGACTGCCAAAACATCAATCCCGCTGGGCCCGGAAGCCTGCCCTGATCGTCATCAGTGCATTTGGGATTTCAAGAGAGGTTTGACGGCATTGAACAGTTCCTTGAGTTGTTTCACTATCAGGTGTGATTCCGCCTGTTGAGAGGGGAGTGATTGCGACTCCAACTTAGCGCAAAGGGATGCCATTAATGTCATCCCGTAAATCTGGCATATGGATTTATATGAATGGGCCAGGCGGTACATTTCTTCTGTGGATTGATTCTCGATGGTTTCCTCCAATTGTGTCAATCGCAGGGGGGTCGCATCAATCCAATCCTGAATAAGCTCGGCTGTATCCTTATCGCCGATGTCTGTTCGCAACGAGCCCAGCCTGATAAATATTTTATGGATGTTTTTGTGCCATTCCAATGCCATGGTTTCTCCTGATAAAGGAAGGGCCTGTCGTCCCCATATATTGATTAAATCTGCCTTTAACTTGTTTTTTAGAAGTGGTTTAGATGTGAATTGATCCATCCCTGCCTGGAAGCATTCATCTTTTCCTGAGTCAAGAATATTGGCTGTAACCGCCATGATGTAAATGGGATGTTTGTTAGGAAGTTTTCCCTCCTTTTCCCAATGCCGAATCGTGCGTGTTGCCTCAAGACCGTCTACTTGTGGCATGTGACAATCCATCAGGATGACATCGCAGGGCGCACAGCGTACTCTTTCCAATACCTCAAAACCATCTTTTGCTACTTCAGGAGCAATCCCGAGATTTTGCAACAGTTTGACGATGTAGACGCTATTGGCATTATGATCTTCAGCAACAATCACTTTGAGAGAGGAGATCGAGTAGATATTCTGCGCGTTGGCAGCAATAGTTTCCTTTGAGGAATTTGAATGATCCTTACTCGGCTCAAACGCGAATTTCATTAAAGTGCTTTTCTTCGTAATGTTTGAATTGGAAAAAATTAGAAACCAATAGCGCCATTGTGTATTCTCACTTTTGACTGTGACAACGATGTGTGGTTTTACCATCAACTGCCACACGAACCATTTCTACATATACAGTGATTCAGAACAATGCAACAGCGATTTCTTACACCTCATGAGGTGGTGGTCATACCGTTAATTTTGAGCGCATGGAATGAATTGCAAGCGCATGGATGACATCTTTATGCTGCTTGATTAATGGTAGCTTTTGCTCAGTGGATTCCTTCACCAGGGCTTTGCCTTATTGTCACAAGTTTTTTCATGATCTGGTGGAGAGGAAGTGATCGATTCCCTTCTCCAGAAAAGCTATCGTGGAGTTGGCAGTAAAGCTCGAATAATGCATCATAAACTACGGACGACCGTTTTGATGGTGCATAGCCTTTCTCCAGGGTTCCGGTCATCCTTGCTTGTGCATGGTTCATGTC
>JAAZXX010000447.1 GCA_014239995.1 Verrucomicrobiia bacterium | reverse complement strand
AGGCGTATACCATGAAATGAACACGCATCACCAATGGTCTGCAGCTGGCAAAACAATCCTGTAACCGGGTTATTCAATTAGCCCTCCGGAATGGCATCGCTCACTTGGCTCGTCTCTGGATCAGCATATATGAAAAAGACTTTCTATTGATCTCCTTAAGGTGGGGCCAAGGTCTGAATAGATTGAATGTAACCCGTCAAGGCACTGAGACGTTAAGAATCATGACCGCGTATATTCCGGTTAACACTCCATCATGAAAATATCAAAAATCAAACTCACACTAGCCCTCATGGGCCTACTCACCAGTGCCAGCGCACAGGAACGCATGGACCTGAGCAAGGCAAAACACTATGCTCAGATCACGCGTCAGAACACTGAACAGTTCAAGCATGCTCCACTGTCTTTCGAGGCCGATATTGAGCAACCCGTGGCCTTGGCAAATGACTCGTTTGGGGGCTTGCTGATACCTCGAGCCCGATTGTCAGAAGGTTCCTCTGAAGATGTCGGAACTGAGCCTGTAGCGATTGGAGAGCTTTGGCTTTATAACCTGACGCTCGAGCGGAACGGCTGGCCCATGCGGGAACATACCCTGGATATTATTCCGCTCAACACCGAGGAAGGCAGGGTGAGGATTCCACGTTGTGTGCTCGCCGTCAGCAAACCCTCGGGAAAACCTCCCTTGCTGATGGTTTATGGGAAAAGCAAAACCCCCTTGTTTACGGTCAACTTGACGGAACGGGAACCATTTCAAGAGATGCCCCTCGACATGTCGGCCGACGAGTCGGGAAATGCCACCGTTCATATTTTAGGAAAATACCACGCCCGTTTCAAGGTTGCCGAGTTGTACCTCTAAGGTCCTCCGGCGTACCATCATGGTTAAAGGGGTATGGCGGCCTGGAAATTTGAAAGCCGTCATGCCCATGATAACAAATACAGGATGGGTTTCGGAGACACCACACTCACACGAGCATTCTGCAGGGAACTGGTTTTCGGGGTAAACACAGCGCCTGCTGCTAAAGACAGGTTACCCAGTGAGCTTTCCCTGAAACATCTCGCATACAGGACAACCATCAAAAGGTCAAAGCAGGGCGCACCCTGCTTAATTCGAGGGCCTCTCCCATGCGTATGCACAAGGGAGAAACTGAGTGGAACACCAACGGGGAGAAGCACGAATGCGGTGGTTCGCTTCAATGGGGGCTAGATCCCCTGGATGATCGCGTTCAGGGTGCTGCTGGGACGCATGGCGGCCGAGGCCTTGGCGTCATCAGGCTGATAATACCCCCCCGTATCGACGACAGAACCCTGCACACTGATCAACTCTTCAACGATCTGTTTTTCGCTTGCAGATAATTGCTGTGCAATGGGGGTAAAGATGTCCCTCAAGGCGGCATCTTCCTCCTGTGTGGCAAGCGCTTCAGCCCAGTAAAGAGCAATGTAAAAATGGCTCCCACGATTGTCGATACCACCCAACCGACGCGTGGGCGATTTATTTTCGGCAAGCAGTTTTTCCGTGGCTTTGTCCAGTGCGGCTCCAAGGATTCTCGCCTTGGGGTTCTCATGGGTGCTGCCAAGATGCTCAAGCGACACCGCCAGAGCAAGAAATTCTCCCAGGGAATCCCAGCGAAGGTAATTTTCCTGCTCAAACTGCTGAACGTGCTTGGGTGCGGAACCACCCGCGCCTGTCTCAAACAGTCCACCCCCATTCATGAGCGGCACAATGGAAAGCATCTTGGCGCTGGTCCCCACCTCCAGTATTGGGAAAAGGTCGGTCAGGTAATCCCTCAGGACGTTGCCCGTCACTGAAATGGTGTTTTCACCCCGTGCGATACGGGCCAGGGAAAAGCGGGTTGCCTCCACGGGCGGAAGAATACGGATATCAAGTCCCTCTGTTGCATGGTCGGCCAGGTAGGTATTGACCTTCTCAATCAATTGGGCGTCATGGGCACGATGCGCATCCAGCCAGAAAACAACTGGCCAAGCAGTGGCGCGCGCACGATTGACAGCCAGCTTGACCCAGTCGCGAATCGGCGCATCCTTGGTCTGACAACTGCGCCAGATATCCCCCTCCTCAACCGCGTGTTCCAGCAACACCTTTCCAGAGGCATCCGAGACACGGATACGGCCTTCCCCCGGGGCCTGAAAGGTCTTGTCATGTGAACCGTATTCCTCGGCCTTCTGGGCCATGAGTCCCACATTCGGCACGGTCCCCATCGTTGTCGGATCAAAGGCACCGTTTTCTCGGCAGAAATCAATCGTCGCCTCATAAACCCCCGCATAAGAACTGTCAGGGATCACCGCCAGGGTATCCTCCAGTTGACCCTCCGCATTCCACATCTGTCCTGAAGAACGAATCATCGCCGGCATGGAGGCATCGATAATCACATCGCTCGGGACGTGCAGGTTGGTGATACCCTTGTCGGAATTCACCATGGCCAGGCTCGGTCCCTGGGCAAAGATCGCTTCGATATCCGTTTCCATGCAAGCCCGGATCTCGGGTGGTAATTGATCCATGCGTGTCAACAGATCCCCGAAACCATTACGGAAATCAACACCGAGGGTATCGATTTCCGATGCATATTTGGTGGTGAAATCCTTGAAAAACACCTCCACACAGACTCCGAAGATAATTGGGTCACTCACTTTCATCATCGTGGCCTTCATGTGCAGGGAGAACAGCACCCCCTGCTCCCTGGCCCTTGCCATCTGTGTCTCCAGAAAGCCGACCAAGGCCTTGCGAGACATCATGCTGGCATCAATGATTTCCCCCGCCAGCAATGCGGTATCTTCTTTCAGAACCACCACCTGGTCTTCCTGGTCGATGAATTCGATTTTAACGCAGGTCGCCTCGGAAACAGTCACCGACTGTTCATTCGACCGGAAATCCCCTTCACACATGGTGGCGACGCGGGTCCTGGAGTCCCTTGACCAGGAACCCATCGAGTGAGGATTGTTGCGTGCATAAGCCTTGACCGCCTGGGGTGCACGACGATCCGAGTTACCCTCCCTGAGGACAGGGTTCACCGCACTTCCCTTGACCTTGTCATAACGCACCTTGATGGAACGTTCCTCATCGGATTGAGGTTCATCAGGATAATGAGGAAGGGCATACCCCTTTCCCTGCAGTTCTTCGATAGCTGCCTTCAATTGCGGGACGGATGCGCTGATATTGGGCAACTTGATGATGTTTGCTTCGGGTTTTTTGGCAAGATCTCCCAGCTCGGCAAGGGCGTCTCCGATACGCTGCCCAGGCTCAAGGTATTCGGGAAAGAGGGAGATGATACGTCCCGCCAGGGAAATGTCGCGAATCTCAACACGGACACCACAGTGCCGTGTAAAGTTCTGGATGATCGGAATCAGGGAATACGTCGCCAAGGCGGGTGCCTCGTCGGTCTTGGTGTAAATGATCGTCGGTTCAGACATGTCGTTGAATGTAAGGCTCGTTTTGCAAGAAACAGAACGTGCATTGCTACACTGTTTGCATGCGTTTGGCAAACCCCTTCATGTGTGGATGGTTGCATTACCTCTCGATGAAAAAGAAAAATGCGCACTGTAACAGTTCCCACACTCTGGAGAAGGGCTCATGGGACGGTTGGACTTTGCGTAGAGCTCTCCCTCACCCAAATGTTTTGTAAGATCTTTGAAGGTGCATCCATGACATCTGGAATACGCCATCAAGGGCTCTTCCATACCTGCTTGGACTCGATCAGTTGATCCACGTAATCGGGAATCACTCCAAAAGAATCCACGTATGCACCGTAAACGTGAATGATTTGAGAATTGGCCCCAGCAAATAAAGCTTCCATACCGATAAAAAAGCCAACTGGCTCAGGCAGCATCAGGCAGTCGCCACAGATTCAAAGGAATCATTTGTTTTTCCTGTTGCATGCAAGCCTTCCAACTGCCCTCCCGGTAATCAGATACTACCATTGGAGATGACACCCCGTGTGTTGCCTTACCTTGTTGGTGGCATTCGAATCTTACGTAATCCTTGATTCCGATCATCCAGAACTTTACA
>JAAZXX010000446.1 GCA_014239995.1 Verrucomicrobiia bacterium | reverse complement strand
GATCTGGTCAGTATCGATGTTGTCTCGCACGACAAATACAGGTCCCTTGATAATCTTACTCATGTCTGCTGTCTACTTTGATGATCTCGAGGGTGTCTGGCAATCAAATACCTTGCTAGGGTTGTATGGTCGAGGATAGTTGTCGCTTTTCTGTCTTGGACTTTTTACGTTCATCAATGTAATCAATGAGCACGTTGATGCTCTCCCGTGCGTAGGCGTCCAACTTTTTATCTATGGCCTCCTGCTCGTCGCCCACATAGGCGTCTTCCTGTATAGCCGGCAGGCCTTCCTTGCTGGTGTCTTCCGCTTCTTCAGCCTCGGTATAATGTTCAGGATTGTCACCGTCGAAAATCAAATTTGCAGGGTTGCTCTCCTTGATGTCATCCATTGTAATCCGATAAATTTTCAACCCGGGGTGGCGACGCGCTTTTCGTTCCAGATCGCGCTTCTCACCTCTCTCCTTGTCGGCCTCCCTTTCAGGAATACGTCTTTCCTCGTTAAGGCTGACGGTTTTGCGTTTCTTGATTTCCTGGTAGCGCCGGATGTCATCGAGGATATACTGGAAGTCCTTGTCCTGATCGATACGTTTCTGCGATCGCTGCCTGAGGGGCTCTATTAGATCTCCCAGTCGCTGCATGGCCTTATAGTCTGCCGGTGGGATGGAGTCCGGTTCCAGACTTTGCGGTAAGTGTGCCTCGCCCAGTTCCATGTAATCGTATATGGAAGGTAGGACAATATCGGGCTGCACTCCGTGTTTCTGGGTCGTACCTCCCGCCACGCGATAGAATTTGGAAATCGTGTATTTCAAGAGGCCGCTTTGCTCCGGCGTACCTTTGAAACGATTGAGTTCGACCAGGGTCTGGACCGTTCCTTTCCCATGGGTGCTCTGATCACCGATGATGACCGCCCTGCCGTAGTCCTGCAAAGCTGCTGCGGTGATCTCTGCGGCCGATGCGCTGAGCTGGCTGACCATCACCACAAGGGGGCCATCATAAACCGTTGCTGGGTCTTCGTCACTGAGGATCTGCTTTTGCTTGACATAATTCTGAACCTGCACCACCGGACCTTCAGGGAAGAACAAACCAGTCAAGGCCACAGCCTCAGGAAGAATTCCTCCCCCGTTGTGCCTCAGATCGAGGGCGATTCCCTCCACTTTTTCCTCTTGAAGGCGCTTGAGCAGGCGCGAGGTATCCTCGGCCACGTTCTCATAATACTGTGGCACCGTGAGGATGCCCAGACGTCGATGGGAACCCGTATCCGTCGGCATCTCAATAATACGTGCCTTGGCGAATTGGTCCTTCAGCTCGATTTTCTCTCGGACAAGAGTGATTTCCTTGGTCTCAGATCCGTCTACTGATTTCGCGGGTATGATGGTGAGACGCACCTTTGTCTTCAATCCTCCTCGAATCATCTGGACGACCTTGTTTAACTTCATCTCGACCACGTCCACCGCTTCTTCCGTGTCCTGAGCCACCGCGATGATCTTGTCTCCAGGCTTGATTGCTTTGCTCTTGTCGGCAGGTCCGCCCGGTACCAGGCTGACAATCTGGCAGTAACCCTCATTGCTGCGAAGGAGAGCACCGATGCCCGTAAGCTCGTTGTGGACGTTTTTGATGTAAAAATCCTCAGCCGTTGTTGGACTCATGTAGTTTGAGTGCGGATCGTAGGCATTGGCCAAGGCAGTCAGATACAGTTGAAGCACTTCATCCGGTTCCAGGGTTTCAAAATCGCGCACGAGCCGGTCATATCGTTTGGCCAGGCGATCCTTGACCTTTGAGAGATCTTCTTCGCCCATACGCCCCTGAAGTAGATCATATTTAATGCGAAGACGCCATAGCTCACGAGCTTCTCCTTCTGTTTCTGGCCATGGTTCTTCGGAGCGTTTGATCATGATCTCCTCGTCAACATCGAACGCATACTCTTCTTTCAGCAGCTCCTGGATCATGGAGCGGCGCTCTTTGAGTCGGAGCTTGAAAACTTCGAACATTTCGAAAGCCGGTCCCGCGTTGGGAACTCGACTTTTCTTCAGCATGCCAAAGGTGTAGTCATCAAGCAGGTCCTGGTATTTTTCACGAAAGGCGATCACATCCTCCTTGAGCAGGATCTGATGGTTGAGGTCCAGAGAATCCAGGTAGTTATTGAAAAAAATGGTTGAAATGTCATTGTCCAGCCACTTTTGCCGCAAATGGCTCTGGCTCAGTATCTGCCCAACCACCTCCGTGATTTTTCCGCTTTGACGCATGCTGAGTTCAAGGCCATGAACCGGCATGAGTGGTCCCAGGATCAGACATAGCGTGATGCACAATGTGGCTTTCATAACTAGGTTAAGAGTTTGCACTGATCCATTGGACTTTCAACTCCCATATGCCGTTTTTTTCATGGGGACTGGAATTTTATTTTAGAATCGTGATCTTTGTGCCGATGGTTCTATAATGTACAAGCTCTGAGGTCTTCAGGTCATCAGCCGCGTGTTTTCATACTCAACATGGGTGCAGACCCTCGACACGCTCAAATGCGGATGTTTCAACATATTAACCATTATCTGCCGTTACTCGGGTTGACCCGCCTGGTCGCGCGTCGAGGTATGTGGTTTCTTGCCGGTTTACTGGTATGGCAGTCGCTCCTTGCTGCTTCAACAGCCCCTTCCCGTATTCGCCAATTTGATTTTGAGGAGTCCAATCGGCAGGTTTTCCGGCCCTCATCTGTCCAGGCCGATGGTAACCTCAATGCACCGGCGGAACCTGCCATCCTACCGATCCTTGTCAAAAAAGGGTTACTCGGGAACGCTCTTCAATCAATGGAGTCCACGGATGGCATGTTGACCGAATGGTCTGCACGGTCTGGAGTCTCATTCCCCTTGCATGAGGGAAGCGTAAGGTTTTGGTTCAAGCCTGAATGGAGCTCCGGTGAAGGACCGGGCCACTATGCCACCCTCTTAAGTTTTGGGGCATGGAACGGCCCATCTCAAATGACAGGCTACTGGGGATTGACTCTGGATCCCAAGGGACAACGCCTGCAGTTTGGAGCGCAATCCCGTGAAGAGGGAACGACATTCTTGGCCGCTTCGGCTCGTTTTAAGAAAGGGCAATGGTATGAGATCATACTCAGTTATGCGCCTGAATCTACTTGGCTTTACATCGACGGTAAGCCGCATGGTCCGGGCAAGGGAGTCTCTGTTTTACCATCCCCTCAGGTCCTCGCTGAAACCGGGCTGGCCTTGGGAAACACTCCCACAGGTGGGCAACCGGTGAAGGGGACACTGGATTCTTTTGAGTTTTTCGATTTTCCATTGAGTGAAACTGAAAACAGCTTCAAGCCCTTCGCGCTGAGTGCCTCTGTGGAACGTGATCCTCTGCGTGTTGTCCTATCCTGGCCGATGCGCCAAGGTCTGCGTTATTCGGTAAAACGTCGCCTCCTTGGGCAGTCCAAATGGAAAGTGCTTAAACAGAACGTGGATACTGATGGTTTTGAGGACGGATCCAGTGGCCTTCAAGAGGGCAATGTATACGCATATGAGGTCGCACCTTCAGGGCCGGGGGCAAATGCAAGAACGGTGCATGTGGCCACGTACACGTCCGCGGTACACCATCGAGGGAAGGTATTGCTGCTAGTGGATCAAACGCTGACGCGGGCATTGTCTGCGGATCTGGAGGTTTTTCAGAAGGCGCTGGAGAGGGATGGCTGGTCGGTTGTCCTTGAAAAGGCTCCGAGGCATGACGACAGTCGCTGGAGTGGCAACGTGAAACGGATTCAATCCATCAAGGAACAAATTCACCGGCACCTTTCCAAGCATGTCGAGGGGCTTAGAATGGCTTTGATAATCGGGCATGTTGCTGTCCCTTATGCGGGATATCAGGCATTGGATGGGCATGTGCGTCCCGGTGATGACCATCGAGGAGCGTGGCCGAGTGATGCCTTCTACGGTGATCTCGACGGCGTCTGGCGTGATCGCACAGTCAACCATGTCAGTGATACCCACCGCAGCAATACCAATGTTCCCGGCGATGGGAAGTTTGATGAGGAT
>JAAZXX010000445.1 GCA_014239995.1 Verrucomicrobiia bacterium | reverse complement strand
CCCTACATCTTCCGTTCAACTTGAAGCCGGCCCGGTGGTTGTCTATCGTGATCGTTCACCTCGAGAGATCCGTGATATTAGTTTTGTCCACCGTAGTGACGGCAGGTGGTCTGAGCCCGCGAACATAAAAACAGACAATTGGCTTATGCCTGGCTGCCCTGTTAATGGAGCCAGTATCGCCCGTAGCGGCGACCTTGTCGCGATCAGTCGCTTCACCGTTATCCATAACAAGGCACACGTGATTCTTCGATTTTTCAAGCAAGGAGAAATCAAATCTGGAAAAGATATCGTGCTCGACAACAATGCTCCTGTTGGCCGTTGTGCAACTGTCTGCACCAAGGACTCGATATACACCGTCTGGATGGGTCTTGAAAAAAAACAGAGTGTTCTGCGACTTGCTGAGGTTTCCCCCACTGGAGAAATCGTAAGGCAGACAACTCTCAGCACGATCGATGGGAACCGTTCCAGCGGCATCCCTCGGGCTATTCTGAATGGGGGTTATTTATGGGTGACTTGGACAGACTCAAACCGGATTCGCCTGGGACGGCTGAAAACCTTGCATTGAATGTGTAACTATGTGAGGAGAGTGTTTTTTCAAGAATTACAGTTCAATTTTTACCGAGTCATTATTATCAAAACTCGAAGGAATGATCGCGTCACCAAAGTGGATCGCAGAATGATCATAGGTGACACACGGGATTTCGAAATAGGACTCCTCAATTCAGAGGATTCCAAAACCCTCAACACCTCCTTCATTGAGCGCCTAAATCTGACGATCCGACAATCGACTTCTTTCCTGACCAGAAGAACCACCTGCTTCGCTCGATTTGAGGAATTCCTCGAAAAGCAATTGGACATTCTCCGATGTCATTACAACTTCCTCAGACCACATCAAGCCTTGAAGTTCGGAGCTGAGATACGCACTCCCGCAATGCAATCGGGGTTGGCAAAACGGAAACTTTCTTTCCGACAGGTGTTCACCTTCGTTTTGGCGCTTGTCTGGATGAGTAATTTGGAAAAGTCATCCCAAACTACAATCGATTTACGAGGTAAACTTGCGTGGATTCACAGTTGATGACGGATGCCCCACGGGACCACCTGTCGTAATGTAAAGGATCGTTGGCGTGATACCAATATAGATTCTACAGGGGGGGGAGATGATCGATCTTAAATTGCTCGAATACATCCACTTCCACCTCAATGGTCGCTTCCTCAACTTCGCCGTATACTCCAAAACCACAGGTAGGGGGGTTCGGGTCGGGCCTTCCAGTGTTGTCTGAGACATCGATGGCGAATACATTTCCATGCGCATGCCAGTGGGGAAGCAAGCACTCATCAAGAGGATTATTAGCCAGTCGGAATTGATAGACCGGATAGTGAAGGCCGTTCCCAAGTACTAGACATGGTACGCGGTAGACCTCTTTTTGGGGGTCGTCCGTGGATGGAAACGGTGTGAGGTTGATGGCTCCGAAAAGATCAAATCGCACGATGCTAGTCACGGCGGGTGTCTCGAAAGATCGGATGACCATTTTATAATCAAAATCCAATTGGACCAGTTCGGATAAACCGATGATCTGAAGTGTGCCGGTTGCTTCGTCCCATGTGTAAAGGCTGGGATGAATGGCGGGAGGACGCACCAGGACGTAGCGGACGCCCGGAACACTCACATCGTTTTCGCTGACAGACACGGTCCGAGTCACTGTGGTCGGCAAGGTCAAGTCATCCACCACCACGCAAGGCAAGGGACCGATGAACCGATCAAACTCCGGCATCTGTGCCTCTGCCAGACGGTCTTCTGCTGTGAACTGGGCCGCTAGGAATGCCTGCTCGATCTCGTCAACCGAAAGCTGCCCATCCTGATTGGTGTCGATCGTGTTGGCGGTACGCGCCTGCTCAACTTGTTCCAGAATGATCTCGGTATAGGCTCCGTTCACGTCGTCATTATTAATGTCCAACCAAAGATCCAGTTCCAAGGCACCCGCCGAGGTTTTGGATTCTGTCGAAGAGGCAAATATATTCCACTCCACCCCGGCGGGCGGTTGGACATTTCCCTGGCGAATCAAAGAGGCCATGGCTCCGGCAAAGCAGGTATCGAGCATGATGTTGATCTGCCCCGCAAAGATCGTCTGCAATCCGGCTGTCAAACTTACGCTGGCGGGATGACGCGGCAGTATGGACCACTTGGACTTCGTGTTATGTCCCAAACCATAGTCCAGGCGGATGGGCGTATGATCGGGCCGACCATCATCGTTTTCATCGACTAGTTCGGTATGGGAGGAAATATAGAGGAAGAACTTGTCACAAGGTCCGAGTCCCTGAGCCGCCTGTTGGATGCCTTGCTGAACATCGCTGACCGAATCCGTTTCGGAATTGTAGGATGTGACGGTGAAACCCAAATTACCAAGCAAGGTTCCCATTTCACGCGCATCATTTTGAATTTCATAATCCGCCCCTGAAGCCACCACCACCGCAACCTTTCTGGGAGTTACCTGGGTGCAGTCGATGGTGCTGACTGCAATCGCCTCGTTACGAACCGTAAAACCACGTGGTTGCAGCGGCGTTCGGTCGGTATGCCGCAAGGACTGCAGTCCAAAATCAAATCCATCCTCGATTGGCGGCATATCCACTTGCCAAAAATGGGCAAGTGCCGGCTGTGAGCCGTCGAAATCGACGGGATAAAATCGATGTAATGCATTCCAGCGATCACTCAGAGTATCGAATGGTGACATGTCACCATTCTGAGGGGGATAAAAAGACGAACGTGTCCGTGTGACGCCGCTTGATCGAGAGACAAGCACCCAGGTGAAGGGATGCCCTAGTTTTTGGGAGGGGGCATGATCGATCACAAAAAAATACGCATCCTCTTCAACCTCCCAACGAACTGGACTGGTATTCACAGGTTGAATAATCGGTTCTACCACCGCACCTGCGCTCAAGGTTTCCGGCCAGCGCAGGCCCAGCGCTAGAGATGAAAGATTCTCGGGTTGAATCAGTTCGGTGATTACTTTGGTCTCCGCTTCAGTGAGACTCAAACCTTGCTGGGTAACCACTTCCTTCACTTGAACACGATAATAGGCCTCAAGCTGATCAAATGGAGCGATGTTCCACTCCAACTGTCCGGCTTCGATCACTTGCTTTGGAACGTCGAATGCTTGCCACGTGATGGGGGCATGAACAGAATCAGTTTTCTGGACTTGGTATACATATCCCGGCTGCGCCTGCATCCGGATCGCCCCCGAGGAACTGAGTTCCAAAGTCGGTCCATTCGCCTGCCCAAACATGGAGAGGTTTTGAACAAGACCGACCATGAAGCACAGGAGGGTTGCTTCCTTTTGAATGCTGACTTGAAATGGTATCACCACGCGCTGTTGATGGTTGAGCACTATATTAGTGTATATAATTCAAATCCAAGAATGCAAGCTCTACTAGGTGATGGCGAAAGCACCGTTTCAAGGTGATGTTGTTCGAATACGGAACATTTGAACCGGCTTACCTAAACCAATGGATCACCCTGAAATGGCCTCCGATGAACTCTTCGAACTGAAGAGAGTCCAATTCGGTTGGGTCGCAATCTGGTTGGCGTACTGAAGAGGATACCTCCATCCTGCATAAATCGGTAAAGGTCTTAGTATGAAACTCTTGTTAGTGAAGCCAGGACTCATCTTGATGTTAACCGATCCATCAGCTGAATCGACACGGTCAAGCCTTATTTGAAATGAATAATCTGTCGGAAGCACATCACTTTTCACACGCATTTGATAATCACCTGGAGCCAGATCTCCGATCCTGTTACTCTCCTTTGCTTCAAGAAACGGAATCGAACGCTCGCGAGGCGCTTCTGCCATCAACTGTTAAAAACAAGCAAATTCGGCCACGCACCCTGCTCCGCTTGAATAGGTTGAACATTGATTAAGCCAAAAACAGATCTGTTGTTTAAATTGACGAGGGAAACTGCGAGGGAAACTGCGAGGGGTGTACGTATGGAGTACGCGCTAGTGGTGGAAGATTACGCTTGATTGGTGAA
>JAAZXX010000444.1 GCA_014239995.1 Verrucomicrobiia bacterium | reverse complement strand
CAAAAGCCGTATGATGGGATCAGAAAGTCAAGGACATACACGAATGGCTGGCAGAAATTGGATGGGAGACCCCTAACATCCAGCCTACTTCAAAACGTCGAACCACTTACCATGAAGCATGCCATCTGGCCCATGGGCAACAGATTACGCGACAACCCAGGGAAATCCTGGACTCCATTCCAGGCCTTGAAATGTGTGAATTGCCCGAGAGTACCTGGTGTTGTGGAAGTGCCGGGGTGTATAATATTGTCCAGCCTGAGACCGCGGAACAATTACTGCAGCGCAAACTGGAGCATGTGGAAAGCACAAAAGCCCAGGTGCTGGCTACGGCAAACCCTGGTTGCCTGTTGCAGATCCTGAACGGCGCTCGAGAACGTGGCATGGATATCGAAACAAAACACCCTATTTCACTTCTCGCAGAAGCCTATCGCATGGAACAATCCTAGGCTTGTCGTAAAGGGAAGCATCCTTGCACATGGCATTCCTCCCCAAAAAAGAACGGATCCTTCACCTGCTCGCAGCTACTGTTCTGGGCCTGATCTGGAGCCTGGCGTATCCGAGCTGGAGCATGACAGGATTCGCATGGCTGATTCCGGCAAGCCTGATCTTCATCAGCCATAGCAAATCAGGCAGAGGGCATTTCTTGTGGGGGTTTTTCACCGGTTGGATACACTGCGCGACTGCCCTCTATTGGTTGCTGCAAATGCCATACCTACCCGGCGCTTTGGCGGCCTGGTTTTTCCTTTCATGCTATGTGGCCTGCTACCCGGGGTTATGGTGCTGGATTGTCTGGCGCGGAATCCGGTCAGAAACGCCCCAAAGGGATTCCCTGATAAAAAGTTTTATTCTTCCGAACCTGCGTAACATGACTCTTTTCCGTGCACAGACCTTTGCCATCTGTGCGGCTTCACTGTGGGTTGCATTGGAATTTGCCGTCTCCAATCTGCTCACTGGATTTCCATGGCTGCTCCTGGGAAGCACGCAGCTTCCCAATACCCCCTTTGTCCAGTCCGCCTCCCTGGCAGGGGTGCCATTGATTTCCTTTGTCATGGTTTGGGCTTCCGTGTCCACTGGGATTGGCCTGAGCCGCTTGCAACTCCACAGAGGAAATCCATGGCGTTGGATTCCAGATACGATTCTACCGCTGTGTTTTGTCACGATCCTTACACTCTTTGGTTATCAGAGGATACGATCCATGGACGCCAATGTACCCTCTTCGAGTTTGAATATTGCATTGATACAGCCGAACTTCCCACAGGATCTCATCTGGGATCATCAGAAAAGCCAGGTTCAGTTCAAGGAATTGATCCGACTCTCCGAAGCAGCCCTTCAAACCAATCCTGATATACTGGTTTGGCCTGAGAGCGCGCTTCCTGCCGATATCAAATCCTTCGAACCTGTGTGGGATTTACTGAAAAAGCACAAGGTCTGGCTCTGTTTCAATGGCACGGACATTAGAAGAAAGGCTCCGGAGGATGGGACCGTAATGATGTATAACGCAGCGTTTCTGATGGACCCAGACGGCATCCTGCAAGGCACATACCACAAAAGACATCTCGTGATGTTTGGAGAATTTGTACCTTTTTCAAAATGGTTTCCATTCCTCAAGAGACTCACTCCATTGGAGGCTATGTTTACACCTGGAACTCAGGCAAAGTGGTTTCATGTTTCTGAGCATGCCGCCCATCTGTTTCCACTCATCTGCTTTGAAGACGTCATGCCTGAACTCGCAAGGGAAGCAGGCAGGGCGAAGACGGATTTCCTTATTAACATGACCAACGACGGCTGGTTTGGAGAAAGTTCCGCACAACTCCAACACGCATCCCTCGCCGCATTCCGATGCATCGAGAACGGACTCCCCATGGTGCGGTGCGGCAACAATGGCTTGACCTGCTGGATCGATCCTGCAGGCCGCCGCCACGCCATGGGATCCATGGAGGATCTCCATGGTCGAGGATTTAAGATAGTTCAGGTCCCCAAGCAATGGAAGTTGGATACTACCTTCTATCAGAAAACTGGGAATTTATTTGCGTGGATCTGCGTTGGAATTTCGCTTTCATGGTTCCCTCGAGTATTCCGCAAGGGAATGAGGGCCAATCGTGCTTGAACCGCCTTCCACAGCCTTCCTTCACCAAACCACTCCTTTTACCACTTTCTCGTACAACTGGCCCGAGTCTCCGTAGGGCAAGTCAAAACACACGCACCCGTATTCCATGTGCAGGAAACAAAACTCATTCCTGAGCCAAGGCTGGCATCTCATGCCAGGGAATACTTGCCTCAAACCCTGCAATTACCGATGATGCAGCCGTCCTTCGTAAGGGCTCCTGTCCATGCCATTCCCAATCAGTCATCGCATCGCCCGGGTTCAATCCCCTGTCATTCCCATCGTGGGGCAGTGGGTAAATGAACATCCTGGAACCATCTCGATGGGCCAGGGGGTGGTGTATTACCCACCTCCCCCCACGATTGTGGAGGGGTTACAGAAGTTTCATTCCGACCCCCTCAACCATCAATACAAGCAGGTTCAGGGAATCCCTGAGTTGCTGGATGCCCTGAAGTTCAAACTTTCCAATGAAAACGGGATTCAGGTCCAGGCAAGGGATCAGCTCATGGTGACGGCCGGGAGCAACATGGCCTTCATGAATGCCATCATGGCCATCACCGAATTCGGGGACGAAGTCATCCTTCCCAAACCTTATTACTTCAACCACGAAATGGCCATCAACATGCTCGGCGCAGTAGCCCGGTGCGTTGAACCCGGAGCCGACATGCTACCTTCGTTGACTTCCATCGAATCGGCCATCACCTCCCGCACCAGGGCCATTGTCACCATTTCCCCCAACAACCCCAGTGGCGTGGTTTTTCCCAAAAGCCTGCTTACCTCCATCAATCAACTCTGCAGAGAACGGGGCATTTATCATATTTCGGACGAAGCCTATGAGTATTTCCTTTACGATGGAGCCACTCATTTTTCTCCTGGCAGCCTGGACGGAAGTGAGACGCACACCTTTTCGCTCTTCTCCATGTCCAAGGCCTACGGCTTTGCCAGTTGGCGCATCGGCTACATGGTCATGCCTCAAGGGTTAATGGCATCCATCAAAAAAATACAGGACACCAACCTCATCTGTGCCCCGGTCATTTCTCAACACGCGGGTGTCAAGGCCCTGGAAAGCGGAAAGCCCTACTGCACCCAACATCTCCCCACCATGGCCAAGGTGAGAGAACACCTTCTGGAGGGCTTGCGTAAACTCCAGCCATTTGTCAGGATTATCCCCTCCACAGGGGCTTTTTATATCCTGATCCAGCTGGATACCCAGATAAAGCCCTTGGGAGTGGTCAAGGAGTTGATTCAAAAACATCAGGTGGCGGTTATTCCCGGGTCAGCCTTTGGTCTGGAACAAGGCTGTTACTTGAGAATCGCCTTTGGGGCCCTGAAGGAGGAGACGGCCAACAAGGGGGTCGAACGCCTGTTGGGAGGATTGAAAGCCGTGCGAGATCTAGGGAGGAAAAGATGAAAGTATACGCCTATCAAATGGACATTATTTGGGAGGATAAGGAAGCAAATTTCCTGAAGGTGCTTCATTGGAGCAAACAGACCCAACCGACACCCGGTAGCCTCATCGTGCTCCCTGAGATGTTTGCCACCGGGTTTTCCATGGATACTGACATGACACAGGAATCCGCGAATGGCCCCACCGAATCCTTTCTCAAGAGGCTTGCACTGGAATACTCCTGTTACATCCTCGCTGGGCTGAACTTCTCCCGTGAAAAGGGCAAACCAGGCAATGACGCATTGCTTTTGAATCCGGAGGGGCAGCGACTCGGTCACTATTCAAAAATACATCCTTTCTCAATAGGACAGGAAGACAAGCATTACGCGGCAGGGAAGAAGATTCAATGCTTTCATCTCCCCGGTGGACTGAGACTATGCCCCTTTATATGTTATGACCTTAGGTTTCCGGAAGTTTTCCGCAGGGCATTACAGGGCACGGAGGCACCCCACATTTTTGTGGTCATTGCCAATTG
>JAAZXX010000443.1 GCA_014239995.1 Verrucomicrobiia bacterium | reverse complement strand
TGCCAGGACGTTTACCAGGAGGATTACTACCGGCAAAGCCCGGGGGACAACCCACGGGGCCCTCTGGAGACACCTGAGACTACGCGCCGCGTCATGCGTGGCGGCTCATGGAAGTCCAGCCCGGAAATGTGCCGGGTCACCTTTCGTCAGGGGCAGCAGACCGGGGACTCGGATGCCTGCTTTTACACGGACTTCTGCGGGTTTCGCTGTGTCCGATCCATCACGGTGCAGGCGGCAAAAGACATGATCCAGGGGAAGGTCACCAGTCTTTGAACGATGGCAGAGAGCAAGCCGGATACCGATCATGAAGATGCAGGACCGCCGCCACCATCCACATAACCGCATGGAGCATGCTCCATGGCTTGATCCTTCATCCTTCGCCTAGGATCCTGAAATGCTTTTCCACACGTGGACCTTCCTGCTCTTCTTTCCAGTGGTTTTCCTGGGATACCTTGCGCTGAAGGGCACACCAATGCGCATCCCTTGGCTCCTGGCTGCTTCCTACGTCTTTTACGGATGTTGGCACCCCTTCTACCTGCTTCTGATTGTCTACTCCACTGCCCTTGACTATTTTGTGGTAGGATGGATGGAGGCCTGCGGCCCTGCGGGATCCCTTCCACAGACGCATCCCGACACACGGGGTTGGAAGGGCTGGCTGCAAGCACCCCGTGAAAACATCGCACTGGGCAGGGCAGCATGGATAGGACGGCTGGGTTTGCTTACCAGCCTGAGCCTCGGTGTCCTGGGCCCCCAGGGATCCCAATCCTTGGCTTGTCTCACGGGAATCCTTTGCCTGAACATGATGTTCGCCGCCGCTCGGCAAAGCCGCAAAGCCTGGCTATGGGTCAGCATGCTCAACAATCTTTCGCTTCTGTTCTATTTCAAGTATGCGGACTTCTTCATTGAGAACGCCAATCGTCTTTTCTTACGAACCGGCATGTCCACCCAGTGGCCGGAGGCCTCGTCCCTGATGCCTTTCGGATGGGAATACCTCCTCCCGGTTGGCATCTCCTTTTACACCTTCCAGTCGATGAGCTACACCATCGATTACTACCTGGGGAACCTGAAACGCGAAAAGAACTTCTTCCGCTTCGCCACCTACGTGGCCTTTTTTCCACAACTAGTGGCGGGCCCCATTGAACGTGCAGCCTCATTACTTCCACAATTTAAAGCCGCACCCGCCATCCGCGTGCAGAACCTGACCGATGGCGCGTCCCTGTTCCTGATTGGCCTGTTCAAGAAACTGGCATTGGCCAACTACCTGTCCTTCTATGTGGAACGGGTCTACGGGATGCCTGAAATGTTCGATGGCGCGTCCCTGGCACTGGCAACCATCGCCTTTGCCTGGCAGATCTATTTTGACTTCAGTGGCTACACCGACATGGCACGGGGGGTGGCCCTCATGATGGGTTACCGCCTGATGCTGAACTTCAACCGTCCCTACCTGGCGACCAGTCTGGGTGATTTCTGGTCACGATGGCACATCAGCCTCTCCACCTGGTTTCGAGATTATGTCTACATCCCACTTGGAGGCAACCGGAAGGGACCCGCACGCGCCTATATCCACCTGAGTATCACCTTCATCATCTCGGCCCTCTGGCATGGCGCGGCGTGGACCTTTATCATCTGGGGTGCCCTGCATGCCCTGGGTACCATGGTCACCCGAGAACTTGAGAGGCAGGCCTGGTATCGTGACCGAGTGTCCGTTTCCGTAAAACGACTCCTTGTGTTCGTCTTTGTTGCCTTCGCCTGGATCTTCTTCCGCGCCGAAAACACGGGGGATGCGTGGTTGATCGTCACTCGAATCTTAAGCGGCACATGGACTGATCCGGCAATGCCAGCACTCATGCTGGCCCTCATCCTGATGATGTGGATCTATCAATGGCTCCAGGAATCCCGCCTGCGGACATGGACCGAGACCTCCTGGTTCAAGGTGGTGGGATCGGTATGCATGCTCCTTTGGCTTTGTTTCTTCAGCTCCTCTGGAGGTGAGTTCATCTATTTTCAATTCTAACGCGCCATGAGAGATCCATCCACCAGTCGTCAGGGTATGGCAAAAGCAGGCCGTCGCAGGAAGGAAAGCCTGCCCCATGCCTTCCTGCTGACGGGTCGACAATGGACCTGCGTCATCCTCTGCTTCATCGTAGCGATATGGGGATTGCCACATGCCTGGAAAATCTTGGAACCCTTCAAGGCGGGCACGCATTATCGTGTTCCCTACGAGGCCAGTCAGGACTACTGGCAATATGAACGACATCTGGAGCAGAAGGACCAGCCGAATACGGTTTTCTTCGTAGGCGATTCCGTCGTCTGGGGTGAGTACGTCGCGCCGGAGGGCACATGGACGGCCTTCATGAACGATCTATCGGGAAAGTCCCCGTTGTTCGTAAACCTTGCGATGAACGGGCTCTATCCACTCGCGCTGGAGGGCCTGATGGATCATTACGGAGGGCTACTAAAGGGACACAAGGTCATCCTGCATTGTAACCTGCTCTGGATGAGTAGTCCTCAGGCAGATCTGTCTCTTCCCAAGGAACAGGTCTTCAACCACCCGACCCTGATACCCCAGTTTCAGCCAGAGATTCCGAGTTATCGTGCCAGTGTCGACACAAGGCTTGGAAGGGCTATTGGCCACCGATGGGCCTTCCTGACATGGGTGCGACATCTGCAGATTCAATACTGGGATCGCAACAATCCCTACGCATGGACCCTGGCCGAGGATGGACAATACCCACCATCTTATCCAAACACCTATCGCATGCCCTGGCAGGAAATCGACCTGCACTTACTGGAGGAACCCCACCCTGATCCAGAACGAGGCACCACGAGCCGCAGACACCGTCCCTGGTCGCTGGATGGAAACGCTACCCAGCACTTTGAGTGGGTGAAGCCTGGAGAATCACTTCAGTGGCAGGCTTTTCAACGCCTTTGCGAGCGCATCCAGGAGCGGGAGAATGCATTACTCGTCGTCCTCGGCCCCTTCAACAGGCATATCATGACACCGGAAAACCTCGAAACCTTCAAAACCCTTGAAAACGAGGTTCACCATTGGTTCAAGGCCCAGGATATCCCAAGCGTAACGCCGCCTCCACTGGCAAGTGAACTCTACGGGGATGCAAGTCATCCACTGACAGAGGGCTATCGACAACTCGCGGGCATGCTTTGGCGGGATCCCGTTTTCGAGGCCTGGATCATGGGCCATTGAAGGTTTCCTTCGGGTTGATCTCAACCTCGATTGGAGTGTAGTCTTAAACCATGTTCTCTCGACGCCAATTCCTATCTCGATCCATCGCAGGCATGGCCGCCGTGACATTTCCAGGCCTCTCCTTCCTGGACCTCAGCGCTCAACAACTTCGCCGTCATGCCGCAGGCAAGCATGCCTTTGAGGTGGTGTCGGTCCGACGAAAACCACTTGAGATCCCTTTCCGAGAAATCCCCAACCGGGCCATGAGCCGGGAACTACCCCACTGGAAATGGACCGAGATCGTGGAGGTAACCCTGAAATCCGGTGTCACGGGGTTTGGAGAAACTTTGCTTTACTATACATGGGGAGTCTCGGGCGAGGACGAGATTGCACGATGCATCGGAGCCAATGCGGCCGACCTGATGTGGGATGACTCCCTGGGCGCGGGATTGCAGATGGCGCTGTTTGACGCGGTTGCCCGTGGACTGGAGATTCCATTGCATCGATTGCTCGGCCGCAAGGTGCATGACACGACACCCCTTTCCTGGTGGAACATTGACACCTCGGCAGCCGACATGGCTTCCGAATGCCGCACGGCTCATAATCAAGGATACATGTCCTACAAAACCAAGGGCAGACCCTGGTTTGATATTCATGAACAGGTCGGGCAGTCTGCGCAGGTGGTTCCGGAGAGCTTCAAGATTGACATGGATTTCAACTCCACCCTGCTGAACGCCGATAAGGGAATGCCCATTATAAAAGCCCTTGAAGCTTACCCTCAGGTGGACATATACGAGTCCCCCATTCCCCAGTCTGACGTAGAAGGAAACCGACGTATCCGTGAG
>JAAZXX010000442.1 GCA_014239995.1 Verrucomicrobiia bacterium | reverse complement strand
GTTGGCCTTGTTGGCATTTGCCAGACTTGAATGCATGGTGCGAGCAGGAAACTTGGAGGAGGCCGTCAGCCAGTTGCCACTTGTTGATGCTGCCATGTTGTTCCCCGGTTTTGCCGGTCGGTTGGAAGCTCTGCAAGTTCAAATTAAGGCTTTTCAAGCCTCTGGGGCCTAGTATGCTTTAGGGATCAGGATCTTGGTTTTGCACGGTGAGTGGACCACGCAAAGGAGGGTCCATGTCAGTTTCCAGGCGCAAAAGGCCGCACTTGCGGCGTCATTCGTTCCATTTGTCCATGCGGGATTGGATCTTCCGATCGACGCTCGTTCTTCCCTTGTTGGCCTGTGCTTCTCTTTTGCTGGTTATTCCCAAAATATGGATCGTTTCCCCTGAGGGGATGCAGCCAGCGATTCGTATCAGCTTGCTGGATAGCTTACAGGCGCGTTCTTTGGCGAAACAGGCTGCACTCCTTGAATCCCAAGCGCGCCATTTGACTGCTATTGCTGCATGGAATGCAAGTATTGCTAACCATCCCTTTCATTCTGTTACTCTGCGTCGCATTCTCCATGCTTTTCCAAAGATGGATGTGCCACAACGAGGGCATGTTGCCAAAGCTCTGTGGCATGCACGGATGCTTGTTGCAGCAGAAGACAGTCAGACGGCTGACCTGCTGCTTGCTGTTCAGTGCCTTTTACAGATGGGTGGGATTATTGAGGCAGGTGCGCTGCTTGAGGACTGTGGGGGTGCCATGGGGGCTGAAGAATGCGTGATGGGTGCGGCGTTGTGCCTCTTGAACGACCGCCGCGTTCCCGATCCCTGGATGTCTGGATTGATGCATACTGCCGCTGATGGGGATCCTTTTGCTCGCTGGGTTCTGGCTGCTTTCCAGGAGGCCTATCCTCCTGGGTGGCAGTCTGGACCGCGTGTAAGCTATTGGAGATGTTCTGTGGATATCAGCAACGAGCGTCAAGGCTTGTGGTTTTTGATTTTGAAGCCTCATCTCGATTTTTGGGTTGCTTGCAAGGGTGACGACATGGGCAGATTTGAAGCAACCTTTCAGCTCCTTGTGCGTCAAGGTCTTGTGAAAGCCTGGCACCATATCCTATACTGGAGAAGGTGCTTGAGGGCAGGTAAATCCGAGCAGGTTCTCCACCAAATGGGTGAGATGCAGCTTCACCAACTGCTCAATGTGCCGCAGATCCTGGCATGTGCCGGAATTTATCTTGAACTGGATGCGCTTGATGCATGCCGAACCTTGGTGGCCTCATTTTTGGAAATATTTCCTCATGGTTCCGAGCTTTGGCTTCTGCGGGGTGATCTGGCACTCAAGGAGGAGGCTTGGTTTGAGCTCAGACAACATGCAACACGCATGCGTATGCAGCCTCTGTTGAGGCATTTGGATGGCTACGCTTATTTTTTCGAGGCAGAGGGTTTGAGGCAGCAGGGTCGTCTTTTTGCTGCCCGCCCCCTTTTTCGTGCGTGGATCGATTCACCAGTGGTCTTGCCTGCCTTGGATCGGCGGATCACACGTTACCTCAGAGAGTCGGGTTTCCATGACCTGGCCATGATGCGATATCGGCTGCTGGAACCTCATTATGCGGAGGATCTGGGCTTTTGGCAGGAGGTTTTTGATTTTGCTCATGATATGGGACAGACGCGTTATCTGGAAACGGCCAGTCACCGGTTGCACGTCTTGTCGCCGCGATCAGCGATATACGCCAACAACTATGCTGCCGTCCTTCTTGCTCTCAGAGAGGATCCCTCTCGAGCCATCGGGTTGACTTTTTCGCTTGTTCAGCAGTTTCCGACTGATCTGACCAGTCGTATCAATCACGTGCATGCATTGCTTCAGAACGGAAGAATGGATGATGCGAGTGCGGTTTTAGCCAGCATGCATCCTGTTTCCCTTCCTGCGACCCATCGTTCAGCGTTCGACTTGGCTTTGTTTGAGTTTTACTACCGTCAATCCCGATTTGAGGATGCGCTTGAGCTCGCCGACTTGATGCGTTTGGAGGTGCTGCTTCCACCTCAGCAGGCATGGGGAAGGGAAGTGATTAAAAGGCTTGATCAACGCTTCAACCTAAAGGAGCCTCAGTAGGCCATGTATCTCGTGGCAAGTCTTCAGCCAAGGGCGGAGTTGCCAGAAAAATAAAACCGTATTATAAAGACTTCTGAAAATGTTGAATCCACATCGCTTTCTACTTACATGGTGTTTGGCCGGAATGGTGGGCACGTTTTGTCCGGTTCTAATGAACGGTCAGTCCGTTGATTTTTCGCGTCAAATTCTTCCCATCCTCTCGGATAAATGTTTCGTATGTCATGGTCCGGATACTCGAAACGCAAAGGACCTGCGACTTGATTCACGCGCAGCTGCGATCAAGGACTTGGGCGGATACCATGCACTGGATCCTGATCACCCGGAAAAGAGCGCATTGCTGAGCCGCATCCAGGACAAGGAGGATCCGATGCCACCTGAGGATGCCGAGAGGCAATTAACTCCCTCGGAAAAACAACTGCTCAAGCAGTGGGTGCTTGAGGGAGGTCGCTATGAACAGCACTGGGCTTTCAAGAGGCCCGTTAAACAAAACGATTGGATACAGGAACGCTCCAATACCTTTCCCAACCCGATTGATGCCTTTGTCGCCGAGAGGTTGAGCGTGAGCAATGTTACATTTGCCCCCGAGGCGGATAAGGCCACCTTGGCACGGCGGGCGGCATTGACACTGACGGGCCTGCCTCCCAACCCCTCGGACCTGGCAATGCACCTAGCTGATGATTCCAGGGATGCCTACGCGCGCTGGATTGATCAACTTTTATCGGATCCAAAATATGGGGAACACCAGGCTCGCTACTGGCTGGATGCGATTCGTTACGGAGACACCCATGGCCTGCACCTTGACAATCGGCGTGGTATTTATCCTTTCCGCGACTGGGTGGTTCGTTCCATGAACGAGAATCTGCCTTTCGACGCATTCATTACACGGCAGCTCGCCGGCGACCTGATGCCTGATGCGACCCTCGATCAGAAACTTGCCACAGGGTTTGTGCGTATGAATCCCAGCACCTCGGAGGGGGGAGCGATTGCAGCCGAATTCCAGGCCAAGAACAACTTTGACCGTGTTGAGACGCTGGGGACGGTTTTTCTGGGTATGACCATGGTATGTGCGCGATGCCACACGCACAAATACGATCCGGTGCCTCAGCGTGAGTATTACGAACTCATGGCTTTTTTCAATAATACCGCCGAGAGCCCCCTTGATGGCAATGCCTACATGTATGGTCCCACGTTGCGGGTTCCAGAAAACCAGCCTGCCTGGCAGGAATGGCATCAGATTTCAGCTGGAAGAGACCTTTTACTCAAGGAGTATGATGCTGAACGCATGTTGGAACAGATGGGTAAAATCGAAAAGCTCGGTGAATGGACGGTTGAGGATTGGAAAGCGACTCAGGCAGTCTCCATCAGCGCGCGCACCCCGGCGGATGCAGCGTTCGAAGAAATCAAGGCGGCAGATCATGGGTTCAAGAAAGGTCGGTTGGACTCCATGGACAAGGGGGTCTGGATCCGTTTTCGATTGATTTCCCCGCTACGGCAAACCTTGTGGCTGACTTTCTCGGGGGGAGCCGGTTCGGAGGTTTATCTCGATGGAAATCCCTTGGTGCCACAGCAGGGAACTCTGCCCGATCAGCGGCATATCAGCCTTCCCCTCGTGGTACGCTCCGGCGAACAGGATGTGCTCCTGAAGTTAGCCGGAACGGAGGTCTCCGTTGAGAGGCAGGTAATCATTGAGTCTCCTTGGCAGAGTTGGGCCGAAAATCAAGACTGGAATGCTTGTGATCCAGGCGACCAGATCAGGATGCTCGCTGACACGGTGGGGCCTTTGGCTTCCCTTGAGCATCATGGGCTCGCCGTGGACTTGGCGCGAAGGGCTGCCTTGGCGAAAGCCAACTTCACCACTACGCTGGTTGCCAAGGAACTGGAAAAACCGCGTGAAACCAAGTTGCTGCAGCGCGGCGAATACAATATGCCTACGGGTGA
>JAAZXX010000441.1 GCA_014239995.1 Verrucomicrobiia bacterium | reverse complement strand
TGGTCGGCCTGTGTGACGTGGATCGGTTGATACGGGAACAGGCGGCGGACCTGGTTGCCCGCAGGCAACCCTCCGGTAAACGTCCGCCGACATATGGGGATTACCGCCAGATGCTCAAGGTTCAGGGGCCGGAGATTGTGCTGGTGGGCACACCGGACCATTGGCATTGCCTGCCTGTGGTGGATGCCTGTCAAGCGGGAGCCGATGTGTATGTCCAGAAACCCATCAGCCACGACGTGGTGGAAGGGCAGGCCATGGTGGCGGCAGCCAGGAAGTATGGCCGTACCGTCCAGGTTGGCCTGGAACGTCGCAGCACGCCCCATCTGCTTGAGGCGCGTGATCGATATATCCGATCCGGTAAACTCGGTAAAATCGGCTACGTGGATATCCATAGTTATTACGGTAGTCGACAGAGTTTCAAGCCTGTCTCCGATGTCCCCGAGCATCTGGATTGGGACACTTACGTGGGACCGGCCTCATGGCGCGATTATCGTCCGGACATTCACCCGCGCAGTTGGCGAGACTGCCGTGAGTTCAGCAATGGCCAGACCGGTGATCTTTGTGTGCACTTCTTTGACCTGATTCGCTATTTCCTGAATCTAGGTTGGCCCAAAAGCATTTCAGCAACAGGCGGGAGCCTGATGCGGGCCCCTGATGCCAATGTGAATGTACATGACACCCAGACGGCGCTTTTTGATTATGACGGTCTCCAGTTGGTCTGGAACCAGAAGAACTGGGGCAGGAATCCGGATCCCGACTATCCATGGGGGGCCACCTTGTATGGAGAGAAAGGAACGCTCAAGTTAAGTGTGTGGCGTTATGATTTCATCCCCAATGGGAATGCGGATCCGGTACGGGTGGACTTTGTGGATGAACGGGAGCAGTATCCCGAGGACCTGGAACACAAGGAAACCGAAGTCTTTGCAGCCCCAGGAAACCGGAGACAGTTGCTTGACTTCGTCACATCCCGCCAGCAAGGGACACGTCCTGTTGCCGACATCGAGGAAGGCCATATTTCCTCCGCTTCCTGTATCCTTGCCAATCTCTCCATGGAGCTTGGCAGGAGTCTGGAATGGGACGCTGCCGCCGGGCGAATTGTGGGGGATGATGAGGCAAATCTCCGCCTTGCCCGGGATTACCGGAAAGGCTGGTCCCATCCAACGCCAGCAGATGTTTGATCCTCATTGAAGTCTCCTGGCTGGGGATCATCAGGAATCCAGCGGGGTGGCTGTTCAAAAAAAAGATCCGCCTGCAAGTCCGGGGCTTGATGCATTCCAATTAACTGCTACGTTCTCGCAGCTTTGCCAGTATCGGCATGGCCAACCCATCATGGATGAATTTTGCCTCGAAAAAATGGAAACAATGTTATCGGACCTGGACCATCTCATTGAGGGTACCGACCCTTCGGTTCAATCCATACCCAACGTGACTGTCAACGTCCTTCTCAAGAAAGTACGCAAGGATCTCAAGCAGGTGGATACGCGCCTGTTCATGAACAGTAAGTTCATGGAGGGGCTCATTGCATCCAGTTGACTCGGAGATCTTCAGCGGACCGAAAATCGATGGACGGTCAGATGCGTATAAAGTTCACCCGGGCGCAAGGTGGCGCTCGGGAAGTGGGGCTTGTTGGGTGTGTCCGGGAAGTGCTGTGTTTCCAGACAAAATCCGTTGTGCTTTTGATAGATGCGGCCGGATTTCCCGGTCAGTGTGCCGTCCAGAAAATTACCGGAGTAGAATTGGATACCGGGTTCCGTGGTGCTTATCTCCATCACACGTCCGCTCTGGGGATCCGTGACACGCGCGGCCATCTCGAGCTTGGCTGGAGCGTCCTTGCGCAGCACATAATTGTGGTCATATCCTCCCGGATCACCGGTCAAGTGCGCGATCCTGTCTCCTATGCCCATTGGTTTCCTGAAATCAAGCGGTGAATCCGTCAAGTCCTTGATCTCTCCAGTGGGTATGAACGTTGCATCCACTGGCGTGAAAAAATCCGCGAAAATTTCAACTTGATGTCCCAGGACATCCCCGGAACCCTCGCCTGCAAGGTTCCAGTAAGCATGGTTGGTCAGGTTGATGGGGGTTGCCTTGTCCGTGCTTGCCTCATAACGCACCGTGAGCGCATTTTCCTCGGTGAGGGTATAAATTACCTTACATTCCAGGTTACCTGGATAGCCTTCCTCACCATCCGCACTCAGATAGGTGAACTCAACCGATGCTTCACCTTCGGTGTCAAGGGGTCTTGCGCTCCAGACGCGTTTGTCAAAGCCTTTGATGCCACCGTGCAAGTGGTTGGGATCATTGTTTTTGGCCAGATTGTAATCGACCCCGTCGAGTTTGAAATGTCCATTGGCAATACGGTTGGCATAACGTCCTGCAGTCGCACCAAAGTAGGGGTGTCCATTGAGATAATCCTCGAGTTGCTTGGATCCAAGGGTAATATCCCCGAATTTTCCGTCTCGATCAGGAACCTGCATCTCGGTCAGCAGCGCGCCGTAGGTCATGACCTTGGCTACCAGACCGTGACTGTTCTTAAGGGTGTAAATATCGACCGCCTGGCCGTCCTGTGTTTTTCCAAAAAATTCTTTTTCCACGTTGGGTGATGGGTGGGTTGTGGTTTCAATAGATACGGGGGATGTGGCGCATGAAACGACAGCCGCTGTCATGACAGCGTACACGCCGGTCCAGCTTGCGTGGCGATGGTTCTTATTCATAATCGGCATTGTGGTTCAATGATCTGGGTTGTGCTGATCCTGAGGACTGGCTCGGGATACCCATGGATCTGAAGCCTTGAATCATCCATGTTGTAAAAAAAAAATCAATAATTTTGAAACAGCAATGGAAGTAATGGTGAACACCAAATGGTGTCCTGCTCGAAGTGAGGGTCCTAATACAAAGCATAAGTTCGTCGATATTGTCAACCATTTTCGCCACGACTCCCTGGATGACGTATGAGGGTGGTCATGGCCAGGTGCGTTTACGAATCCTTAAACTGCATGAAATGAATTGCTTGCACGTTCTGAAATCGCATTGGTCAAGGCGGTGGTGATGTTTGTTTCTCAAGTGAACGTGGTTCCGTGGCGGATTTTCATGCTTGGCATCTTTCAGTTCCGACCCTAGCATGGCCCTTATCCTTGGTGTCCGAAAGGTCTCGTTCCTGGGAGGGGTTTTCCCTGGGAACAGAAAAGGCATCCCGGGTCATTCACAGTGTTTCAATAAACAAATCAGGATATGTCAAAAAGAATTGGGTTTGTCGGCCTTGGACGCATGGGAGCCAACATGGCTTTGCGCTTAAAGGAATGTGGTTACCGGGTCAGTGCGGTGTTCGATATCAACCAGGATACAGCTGCTGGTGCCGCGAAGGCACTGGGTGCACTCCATTGCAAGCGGCTTGATGAGGTGACTGCCAATGCCGACGTGATCATCACGGTAGTGACAGACGATGCATCCATGAACCGCATTTTCAGGACGACAGGAAACAGCCTGCTCAAGGATGCCAAGGGACGTATTTTTATCAATTGCGCCACGTTGAGCCCGGCCACCCACATCAAGGTCGAGGAGAAGGCCAGGAAAGTCGGTGCGAGGACACTGGAAGCATGCATGGCCTCCAGTATCACACAGGCTCGAGAGGGTAGCCTCTACCTGATGTGCGCTGGTGAACGGCGCACATACAGGCGTGTCGAGCCTTTGCTTGAGAAACTCAGCGCCTCGATGCGCTACGTGGGGCCCGCAGGCAAAGCTGCCGAAGTCAAGGCGCTGGTTAATATGGTGATGAACATCAACACCGCGGGCCTTGCCGAAGGTCTCGGGTTGGGTGCCGCCCTGGGCCACGACCTTGACATGTTACGTGAAGTCTTTGCACAGACAGGGGCCAACTCACGTGTGCTGGAGACAGATGGTGAAGACATGCAGAAACGAGACCATGAATGTTATTTTTCCTCAGCACATGCCGCCAAGGACTCTGGGATCGCTCTCAAACTGGCAAAGTCCGCTAAGTTGAAAATGCCTCTGGCTGAAGCGACGCTCAATCAATAT
>JAAZXX010000440.1 GCA_014239995.1 Verrucomicrobiia bacterium | reverse complement strand
CAAACCGAGATAAGGACCATGGCACAGAGGGCACGGTGCCATGGCAGACGTTGCGTAAATGCGGACAGTACTTAATGTATAACATGATGATTATTCTTGTTCAAACGATCAAAGAACGATCTTCTCAACTGACAAGCGAAAGACTTCATGACTGTTTGATGTGGGAACAGCACTCGCATGAAGCGTTCCTTTGAATTCGATAGCGCCTGAAACTGACATCCTGAAGGTCGTATGCCAACAAAGTGCCGCACAATGGCTTACCAAAGCCACCCAGCCATTTGATGACTTCCATCGCAGCCAGGGAACCAAGGCTGCCTGAAACAGCCCCAAATACGGGAAATCGCCGAGTCCAAGTCGGGGGAGGTTCAGGATAAAGACAGCGGAGACAGGGCGTCTTCCCCGGTACAAGCACCGTCAGGTGAGCCTCAAGGGAGAAGACGGCACATTCCACCATCGGTTTACCAAGGCACACAGCGGTGTCGTTCATGGCATAGCGCTCTTCAAAGAGCGGAGCCGCATCCACGATCATATCGGCTTCCTCCAAAAGTGATGGGGCGTTCTCCATGGAGATATTTTCGTGGACAGCCTTGATCTCAAGATCCGGATTCAAATCCAACAAGCGACTCTCAATGGAATCCATTCTGGAAGTTCCTATACCTTTCCGGGTCATCAGCAATTGACGGTTCAGGTCACTGGCCTTGATGTCGCCCGCATGGGCAAGGATCATCTTACCAACCCCGGCCGCAGCCAATTCGTAGGCCACCACACCACCAAGCCCCCCACAGCGACTGATCAGCACGGTAGCGTCCTTGAGTTTTTGCTGGCCTACCGCACCGAAACCGGGCACGTCGTATTGCCAACTGTAGATCTCATGTTCCAGGCTGCTTAACGAGTTGTTTTTTGGGCCTGCCATGCTGTCATCTTGTCAAGATGGTGGCGTCCGACCAATCCTTTTTGAAAAAACTTGAGATAAAGGAGGGCGAGCACCACCATGCGAGCCTTATGGCAGTGAATCAAGTCACCAGAAACTGGAGGATGCCTGGGGAAGATCTGAGGCCTCACGAAATCATCCTCAACGCTGATACACGTACAGCGAACAACCTGAATTCATGAGGATCATCGGTGGCATCGCCGCAGGCCGAATCCTGCAGGTACCGAAAGGTCTTGGCGTGCGGCCGACCCCAGATCTGGTCAAGCAGGCCATTTTCAACAGCCTCGGTGCGCGTATCCTCGAAGCTCGCGTGTTGGATCTCTTCAGTGGCAGCGGCGCGCTTGGACTGGAAAGCCTCAGTCGGGGCGCATCCCAGGTGCTGAGTATCGAGAAATCCGCCAAACATGCGCGCTGGATTCAGGGAAACATCCGCGAATGCCGTATCCCTGGTGGACGGCATCAAATGAAAATACAGGACGTGTTTTCTGCCCTGAAGCACCTTATCGAAAAAGAGACCCGCTTCGACCTGATTCTGGCCGACCCTCCATTTGGGGACAAGAACATCAACAAGCGCTCCGAGTCCCTGTCGCAACGTCTCCTTGACCTGGAGGACTTCCCTCAACTGATGGAAAAAGGCGGCCTTTTCCTACTGGGACATACCCGACGTGACACACTCTCCATCCCCACCTCATGGCATGGTCTCAAGACCATGCGCCACGGAGATTCCGTTTTTGAGTTTCTGGAGCCTGTTGGAACCCCTGCGTCTATTGCCAAGACATGTTGATTGCAGCCTCCAGTCCGGCCAAAAAAACTTTCAAAAAAGAATCTTGGCGCAGTTTGAGGGTTTGAGTGAGTATGGAGCCCCATGAACGAGGCTGATTCCATGAGGGACCGATTGCCGTCCATCGATCTTTTGATGAGACAAACAGAGTCCTTTGAAATCCCTCGATTGTTACGCAAACGCCTGATCCAGGAAAAACTCGAGCTATGGAGGGAAAGCAAGCGGATTCCACCTGCGGCGGAATTAAGGCCTGAAATCCATCAGCACCTCTCCAGTTTTCTTCAGTGCTGCCTCCAGCCAGTCATCAATGCCACGGGAATTGTCCTGCACACCAATCTTGGAAGAGCTCCCCTGCATGCTGGCATGATGCAGCACCTTACACGATGCACGACTAGCTACAGCAACCTTGAAATGGACCTGGCCTCGGGCAAAAGAGGCGCCCGCGGGATGGCTGCTGAAAAAGCGCTTGCAGTGCTCACTCAGGCCGAAGCAGCCACCGTGGTCAACAATTGTGCAGCGGCTTTGATCCTGATCCTGACGGGCTGCCGTGACGGTCTACGCAGTGAAATACTGGTTTCCCGCAGTGAACTGGTGCAAATCGGCGGGGGATTCCGTATCCCTGAAATACTTGAGACCGCCGGGGTCATCCTCAAGGAGGTGGGAACCACCAACCGGACAACCTGTGAGGACTATCGTAAAGCAATCCATGCACAAACGGCAATGATCCTGAAGGTGCATCAAAGCAATTTCTTCATGGAAGGATTTGTGACTTCTCCTTCCATACGGGAACTCTCAAGCCTTGCCCACGAACACGCCCTCCCCATGGCAGTGGACCTCGGAAGTGGTGCCTTGGTGGAGACAGCAGTGCACTTCGGCATCGAGGCGGAACCGACCCCCGCCTCCATCATTCAACAAGGCAGCGACATGGTATGCTTCAGTGGGGACAAGCTCATGGGGGGCCCCCAGGCAGGCATCATTGCAGGCAGCACCCAGTGGATAAAGAAACTGAAGACAAACCCCTTCTTCAGGGCACTCCGTGCGGATAAAATGGCCTTGGGAATGCTGGAACGCACCGCCATGCAGCACTTGGAGGCACTCCATCATCCGGAGAGCCATGAGACCCCTGACCTGCCTGGATTCAATCTCTTAAAAACACCCATTGAAAAACTCAGGGCAAGGGCCGAGACGATACGCCAACAGTCAGGGCTTCCGGAAGCATGCATCGAGATCATGGAAACCGACGCCGAAATAGGGGGAGGCACCATGCCGCGAACACGGCTCAAGTCCATTGCCCTGATCCTGCGCCTGCCATCATGCAAGCCTGAACAATTGGCAAAACGCTTCCGCGAATGCACTCCCCCCATTGTGGGTTACATCCATCAAAAGGCATTTCTCCTCAACCTTCGAAGCGTTTTTTCAAAACAGGACGCCATGCTGGTGGAAGCCATCCGGACGGTATGGAAGCATACATGCAACAGCGATCCAGGTGCAGCATGAGCCCCGCCAGCCACTCCATTCCTTTTGTCGTTGCAACTGCCGGGCATGTCGATCACGGCAAGAGCGAACTGGTCAGGGCACTGACAAATACGGATACAGACCGGCTGCCCGAAGAGAAACGACGTGGCATCACCATCGACCTTGGGTTTGCACGCTGGCAATTCAAGGACCCGGAAAAGCCGTCGAGGGAGTATGATCTGGGTGTTGTTGACGTGCCCGGCCACGAGGACTTTGTGAAGAACATGGTCTCAGGCATCCAAACCGTCGACCTGGCCTTGATGGTTGTTGCTGCCGATGATGGATGGATGCCGCAAACCGAGGAACACCTGCAAATCCTCCAGTATCTCGCGATTCCAAATCTTGTCATTGCCGTGACCAAAGCGGACCTGGCGACAGGGGAAGCGGCATTCGTGATGGAAATGATCCGTGAAGAGCTCATGCAGACCGCCTTTGAGCAAGCCCCCATCATAGCCACCTCCACCAAGACCAGGGAGGGCCTTGACACACTTCAAGACACCGTGGCTGACATCCTGCGAAGCCACCCGCCAAGGCCGGACCTGGGCAAACCCCGACTGGCAATTGATCGCCTCTTTTCCGTGAAGGGCATGGGAACAGTGGTTACAGGGAGCCTGGAGGGAGGCACACTTGAAACCGATCAAGCTGTTCAGGTGCAACCGGGCAATATCGCGACAAAAATCCGGTCCATCCAGCATCATCATGACCAGCAAGCACGTGTGCTTCCAGGCATGCGTACAGCTGTGAACCTTCCGGGTGTTCCCCTGCACCAGGGAAATGACCATACGCCAAACGGAATCAAACGAGGACAGG
>JAAZXX010000043.1 GCA_014239995.1 Verrucomicrobiia bacterium | reverse complement strand
GATGGCGACCCCACCGCTGAAGAATACGTGGAGGGGAGCCTGACCTTCGAGGGCGAGACCATCAGTCCAGTGGGCATACGCTATAAAGGATCGGTGGGCGCCTGGGTGGGGGGTGTTTCAGGCATGAATCCATTCATGCCAAGCGGCCGTAAAACACGGACCAAGCTTTCCATGAAAGTTAAGATGAACTGGAAGGGTTCAGACACTTTGTTCTACGGGCTTAACAAACTGCAATTCCACTCCCAGAATTTGGACCCCTCACAGATGCGAGAACGTCTGGGTTACTGGCTTTTCAGGGAAATGGGCGTGCCTGCGCCTCGCTCCGTTCATGCTCGGCTGGTGATCAACGGGAAATTCTCGGGACTTTATGCGCTGACGGAACAAATTGACGGGCGTTTCACCCGATACCATTTCGAGAACGGAGAAGGGAACCTCTACAAGGAAATCTGGCCGATCAATGACAAAGGCAAGGCCCAGGATCCAGCAGCTTATCTAAAACAATTGAAAACCAATGAGGATGAAGATCCGAACGTGGATCAGATGCTTGCATTCGGCAACGAAATAGCGAATGCGTCCGGGGAGGATCTATCTGCCGTGATTTCAAAACGGATGGATATTTCAGAAATCGTATCATTCGCAGTGGTGGATCGTGCAATCAAAAATGATGACGGCCCGTTTCATTGGTATTGCGACGGTTCGAACTGTTTCAATCACAACTTTTATTGGTACGAAGATCCAGTGGAACAAAAATTTCATCTCATACCATGGGACATGGACGTTTCCTTCGAAAACATCAATGGCAACAACCCCGTTACCCATATCGCGGACGAGTGGGGCGAGGAAAAGGCAGACTGCAAAGCTTTCAACCATGGCCCATTCAATATCCTTCAGCGCTCGGCATCCTGTGACAAATTGACGCGTGGATGGGCAAGTTTTGAAGAGGAATACGCCGATTTCAAAACACAGCTATTGGCTGGGCCCCTGTCGGTGGAACAGGCTGATGCCCGCATCGACAAATGGGCCAGCCAAATCCGTGAAGCGACCCGCAAGGCAAAGGAAACACATGCTGACGCCTTGTCATCCAGGGACTGGGAACAGGCGGTAGCGCAGCTCAAATCCCAGCTGGCTTTTGTACGTTCCCAGTGATTTCACCAGGAAGTTCTCTTGAAATGCCCCCCTGCCGCGTGAAAAGAAAAGCTTCGCAGGCAGGCCTTTCATCAAACGATCGATGGGGACCTTCGGTTCTCATCGCATCACGATCCGCTGGGGAGAACACCTTACTGGAGGGGCGACTGGACTATGTTTTTCATCATGCACAGGTGACAAGCCGATATTCCAGGGTGATACAGGATCCCTTTTCAAACCATGCACTCCTGGACTGCAGGCTGCAAGATCCAGCCATGGATGGAAGTCCCAGGGTCAGGGCTGCTGCAACCGATAAAAGCGCTGCCCCGCCACGCTTATATCGATGGCATGGGGAGACGTGGGAGCGGGAGTCACGGATGTCCACGGCCCCTGCACTGAAGGGGCCCACTCCAGATTCCCTGTTCCTGTCCAGGTAATCTTCAACTGTCCATTGCTCAGCTCAACAGGTTGAAATTCAAGCGGCGTATCATCAACCGGCACGACTGGCGTGCCAATATGCACATAGTCAATCCCCATCCAGTTACCACCTCCGTCGGCACTGTAGTTCACGCCCCTGAGGTTCACGTAATTGTCAGGTCCAAGGCCCAACTCGGCGTTGACACTGGCCAGGGAAAATGGCTTGGTCGTGATCTTGTTACCCAGGACATCGGGTTCGATGATGATCTCGGCTTGCACCAGCACGTCATTGAAAAAGACTTCAATGCCGTAAAAGGGTTCTTCCACGGTGTCATCAAGATTGAACGCGTCGAACGAGATGGTAATTTCTTCGCTGAGCTCAAGTGAATCAGGCAGGTTGAAGTGGTAACGCAGGTCGTTGTCGTCACCGGCAAAGGCGCGTTCGACTGACTCTTCATTGCGCGGTACGACACCAATAGGGTCGTAGAATTGATTTCCCTTCGTCGTCCCGGTGTAGATACCCGCGAAGTAGTAGTCATCATCGGCCTGCCGGTCGATCTCCGGGCTGGATGGGTTCCCCGGGAGATCATTGATGCCTGTTTCCTGGACAAAGGAAGCATTGGCCCCGCCACCATCACCGAGAGGCCAATCGTCATCATCCAGGCCAATGGCCAATGGGAACACGGGTATCGGCATGGGATCCAGCTGGACGTAGTCGATTCCCATCCAGCTCCCACCCCCATCGGCGTTGTAGTTGTATCCTTTCAGGGTGATGATGTTGTCATATCCGCTTCCCACCTTGGCCTGGACACTTTCCAGGCTGAAAGGTTCGGTCGTGAAGTTGGTATCCAGGTCCTCTGGGTAGATAATGATCTCGGGACCAACCAGTTCATTGTTGAAATAGACTTCGATACCATACTGTGGATCGTTTCCGCTCTGATCCAGGTTATTGGCATCAAAGGTGATCATGAGCTGATCACTGGACTCCAGGTGGTCGGGCAAGTTAAAGTGGTAGCGCAGGTCATTATCGCTGCCGGCAAAGGCGCGCTCGGCGGCCTCTTCATTGACCAATACCGAGCCAACCGGTTCATAGTCGCCATTCGCTGGAATGACTTCCGTGTATTCACCGGCAAAATAGTAATCATCATCGGCCTGCCGCGCGATCTCCGGGCTGCTTGGGTTACCCGGCAGTTCGTTGACACCGGCTTCCTGCACAAAGGAGGCATTGGCACCACCACCATCGCCGCCGGGCCATCCATTATCATCCAGGCCAACCGACCAGGGAAAGGAAGCCTCCTCGACAGGGCTTAGCTGGACATAGTCGATCCCCATCCAGCCGCCACCACCTTCCTCGCTGTAGTTGATGCCCCGAAGGGTGATGATGTTATCAAAGCCGGGACCGACCCCAGCATGGACCTCCTCCACTGTGAAGGGCTGCGTGTGAAGACTCTGGTTGAGGTCGTCGATACCAATCAGCATCTCAGCCTGCACCAGGACGTTGTTGACATAGACCTCGACACCATAACGTGGATCCTCGGCATCGTCCTGAAGACTCAGCGGATCAAAGGTGAAGGTCAACCTGTCCGAGGCCTGGACGGATCCCGGCAGGTTGAAATGATAGCGAAGCTCATTGTCGTTCCCTGCAAAGGCACGTTCAGCGGCCTCTTCGTGCTCCCGGACTTCACCAACGGGTTCATAGTCACCATTACCAGGGATCAGCGTCTCATAGACACCGGCAAAATAGTAATCATCGTCGGCCTCCTTGTCGATTTCAGGGCTGGACGGATTCCCCGGCAGTTCGTTGACACCGGCTTCCTGCACGAAAGAGGCATTGGCTCCGCCACCGTTTCCGCTTGGCCAGCCGTCATCGTTTTTGCCCACTGCCCAGGGCAGCTTGGGCTCGGGGATGGGCTTGGCCACGGAATTGAGATGCACATAGTCCACGCCCATCCAATTACCCCCACCTTCGGCGCTGTAATTGATTCCCCTGAGTGTGACGATGTTGTCATGCCCTGGGCCCATCGCCCCATTGACACTTGAGAGCGAAAAGGCCGGCGTGGTGATCGCGGTGTTCAACTGGGCTTCCCTGATGATGGTTTCGGGCTGAACAAGCACGCCATTCATATAAACCTCAACACCATATCGAGGGTCATCCCCGTTGGAGTCCAGGTTCTGGGCGTCAAACGTGACAGAAAGTTGATCATCGCCCTGCAGCGTGTTGGGGAGATTGAAATGATAGCGCAGTTCGCTGTCTTCCCCGGCAAAGGCACGTTCAGCGGCTTCTTCATTGACAGGCACGACCCCTACTGGTTCGTAATCACCATTGGCGGCGATCACGTTGGAATACAACCCGGCAAAGTAGTAATCGTTGTCAGCTTCCCGATCGGTTTCTGGACTTTCCGGGCTTCCCGGCAGCTCATTGACGCTGCCACTTTCCTGGACAAAGGTGGCATGGGCCCCACCCCCGTCGCCTTCGGGCCAGCCATCGTCATCCATGCCCACTTCCCAGGGAAAAACAGGGGGCGGAATGGCCTCGGTTTCCAGGTTAAGCTGGACGTAATCCACCCCCATCCAGTTGCCGCCACCTTCACCATTGTAGCTGGTGCCTCGCAGGCTGACAATGTTGTCATATCCAGGCCCAACCTCTGCCTTGACACTTTCGAGGGTAAACTGTGGCGTCGTGAAATCGACATCCAGTTGTGCTTCTCGAATCACAATCTCAGGTTGAACCATGGTCCCATTGAAATAAACCTCTACCCCAAAACGAGGGTCGGTACCGTTCGTGTCCAGGTTATTGGCGTCGAAGGTAACGGACAGGAGACTGTCAGGGTTCAAGCTATCGGGAAGATTGAAGTGATAGCGCAAATCGAGATCCGCGCCAGCAAAGGCGCGCTCGGCCGCTTCCTCGTCCCAGTCCACGATACCGATGGGGTCGTAATCGCCATTACCGGGAATCAGTTCATCAAATTCACCTTCAAAGTAATAATCGTTGTCAGCTCCCTGAGGTTCCGAAAAACTGATGGAATCGCCCGGCAAAGGATTGATGCTTCCATTCTCCTGCACAAAACTGGTTTCCTCCCCGCCCATCTCGCCCATGGGCCACCCATTGTCATCAAGTCCCACGGTCCAGATGATTTCCTGAGCCTTGGTAGTTGGAAACGGTCCCAGCATGAACAATCCAGCAAGCAAGGCAGGCGTGACAAGGGTTCTCAGGAGCATACCGCATGGTAGCACCCTGCCCTCTGCGTCAGTCAATGAAAAAGAGAGCTTGCAGATGCGCCAGGTCAGGGCACGCAATTGACTCGACAACCCGTCTAGCTGGATGCTAAGAAACGGCTCGTGCCTCCCGCTTCTGAAGATCCGCCTCGACGCGTGTCACGTCCAAGGTTTTTCATGGCCTTGATGGTGGCTTCGTGGCTGGTTTCCATAGCATCCATCAGTATCCATGCCTCATGGCCGAGCATCGTGGTCGGCATCCTGGTCCTGTCGGCACTTAGCATGAGTCACCAGCAGGGTTGGCTGCTGCGTGCCCTTGTCTTGCTTTCATTGGCCCTTCCTCTCAGAAACATGGGAACGAGGGAACCGGATGCCGTTACAAGCCAAGCCGCGGCTACCCCCTCTCCCGAGACGATACGACAGGATAACCTGGTGGTTCGAAGGCTCGTGGATAACGAGGAGACACTCCTTGACCTGAACAACAGGTTCACCCTCCTTGGCTCCGGATTACGTGATCTGCGACTTCCCGGCCCCACACCCGATGCGGAGGACGTGTTTGGAAATTCAGTCGATGTTGTTGACCTGTTACAGCCACAGGCAGCAGGGCCTGCCAAGGTGTTCTCAGCCAAGTCCCATGCATGGCCTGTATCTTCAGTATAAACCAAGACCGATACGATCAACCTTTGGCGTCCCTTGCTGGATCAAATCGCTTACCTCGAGCAGGTGAAACTGGAGCTGATGCGTGGCACACATCCGAATGACGATCGGTGGCGTTTTCTATCCACGGCTCGCTTTCGGGCCCTGGCCTTCATGAAATCAGGGGAGTGGCGCTCCCTTGATGGCGAGATCGCCGTGACCTGGAATCGGACGAAGCACCCGGATAGCTCCACTGGACCATGGAAGATCACACACTGGGAAACGTCCCACCTGCACTGGAGAGCCAGCCCCAGGCCGCTGTTTACCGAAGCCCTGGACAAGGTCATCCGATCCACAGGGGCAGTTTCCAAGCTGCGACGCTCACAGCACTATGAGGCAACCGTGAGGCATTATCGCCAAGGCATGCAACAACTGCCACACCCCTATTTTGCCCCGATCTCAGCGAATCAAAAGGAAGGGATCGCCATTGTGGACGTAAATAATGATGGCCTGGACGACATCTACATCACCCTGCGGATTGGAAAAAACATGCTCCTGGTCAACCAGGGGGACGGGACCTTTCTCGAGCAGGGGGCCTCCTACAAGTTGGACCTTCCCGGCCACACCACCTGCTCTCTTTTTGCCGATTTCGACAATGATGGGGATCAGGATGTGATCCTGGGACGCAGCCTGCTGAAAACGAGTTACCTTGAGAACCGGGATGGGGTGTTCCATCAACACCCCATCCCCCCTTTCATGCCGATGGCCGTCATTTCAATGGCAGCAGCGGACTACAACATGGATGGTCTGCTTGATGTCTACATTTGCACCTACAGACCCGCAGCTCCCATGAGTGCCAGCCCCGCAGGAGGCGTGGCACAGGGCAAGGATGATGATTTCGACTGGCCAGATGAATTCTTTGACGCCGACCTGGCTCGAAAATACAAGCGACGGGAATCAGAACACCGACAACGTAAGGGAGGCAGCGTCCTGGATCAGCTGGGGCCTCCCAACGTCCTCCTGGTCAACCGAGGGAACGGCCAATTCGAGCCTGCCCGTGAAAATCCCACCGTGGGTATCTGGCGGAATTCCCTGCAAGCCACCTGGGCCGATTACAACATGGATGGTCGCCCGGATCTTTACATCGCAAATGACTGGGGACTCGACGTCTTATTTCAAAACGACGCATCGGGTGGATTTACAGACGTCACCCAGCAGGCAGGGCTCACCGCATACGGTTACGCCATGGGTGCAACCTGGGGGGATTACGACAATGACGGCCTTGAAGACCTTTATGTCTCCAATATGTACAGCGAGGCTGGTCGCCGCATCACCGACTGCATTCCTGGACTGGACACCATGTTTACCGAATCTGCCGCCGGGAACTGGCTCTACCGTCAGGGGGACAATGGAAAATTCACACAGGTCGCCGGCATGAGGTCCCCCTCGATGACCGTCATGAACGCCGGTTGGTCCTGGGGGGGCGGTTTTGCTGATTTCGACAACGACACATTCCTCGACCTGTATGTACTGAGCGGATACTTCACGGCACCCAAGGAACTTGCCTCGGGGCTGGACCTTGAAAGCAACCTGTGGCGCACCATGGTGCGCACCGACCCGGAACTTTCTCGCTCAAGTTTCCGCTCTTCCCCGGAATGGAAACGCACCTCCGCTCCAGAGAATCTCGGGGCCATGATCGACGCCCGCCTTGCGGGGGTCGATCGCAACGGGGACAGTGTGCGAGTGCACTCCCTGAATGGCAGCGAACGCAATCATTACTTCAGCAATCACGCCGGAGGTTCCTTTGGAGATGTTTCAGCCCTTTCCGGCCTGGACAACCAGGCTGACAGCCGGGGGTTCGCGGTTCTGGATTACGACCGTGATGGTTGGCAGGATGTGGTCCTGGTCAATGCCAATCAGCCACTTTTCAATCTTTACCATAACGAGATGGAGCAGGCAGGGTTGAGCGGTGGCATGATTGCCATCCGGTTTATCGGAGGAAACCAGCAAGGGAATCCTTCCGACACCTTCACCTGCCGGGATGGTTTTGGAGCCCGTGTCAAGGTGGACCTGGGCAGGGAAGAACTGGTCCGGGAACATCGCTGTGGAGAAGGTTGGTCCATCCAGAATTCCTCGACCATGCTGGTCGGGATCGGATCCCATCCCGAGGTTGTTTCCCTGACCGTGACATGGCCCTCAGGCCGGACAAGCATCACCCGGAACATTCCGGAAGGAACCCTTTTGAAGGTATATGAGAACCCCGACGAATCAACATCCCCCGATTCCGTGGAACGCTCGGTCTACAGGACCCATGTTCCCCCATGGAAGCAGCCACCCAGGCAGCGGCTGGCATTCCCCGTTGCCAAGGCTGACACGGCTGCCAGGACCGGTTTTCAACTACGTGTCTACACGACTTTTTCAAGTTCCAGCATGGCATACACGGAACAATTGCCACGGCTGAAATACGTCCGTGAAATCCTGGGCCCGGAGGGTGTGGACTTTATTGCCGTACCCGTGGATCCGGAAGACGGCACCCAGCAACTCGCCCAGTACGCTGAAAAATACAGACCCTCCACGCGTCTCATGGGGGTTGCCCAGAAACAACGCCTGGAGGCAGCGGCTGCCTTTGCAAGGATTTTTGGTACCCCACCCCCGTTGCCATCCTCCGTCATTACCGATGGTGCCGGCCAGATACTCGCGATCCAGGAAGGCATGCCTGGCATTTCCATGTTGAGAAGACAACTACGGCGTGACCCTTGATGCTTATCGAGAAGAAACCCGCAAGCGCATGAAGAGCCTCGGCTGGTCGTGCAGGGGTGCCATGACTCGCCATACCTTCAGGGATCTTCCCCCGTCAAGGGGTTCCATCGCGACCCATTCCAAATGCGGGGCTCCATCCTGCCAGTGGGTGAGGTCCGTGGAAAAGAGTGGCTCGATGAGGATATCGCCGGCACGCAGGCTGAATGGAACAACCAGGAGGAGCTCAGCCTCCCCCGGCCCATGCTTTTCCCACCTGAAGGAGGGATGGACCGGGGATAGCCCCAAGTCATTTCCAAGCGCGTAATCGATCAGATCAGGCTCGTCATTTCCATTTAGATCCCCGCTTGGATTTTCTGGAATACCCCCCTCCTCCTGCCTCCCGGGACTGCCCCCCGGCCGGGAACTGGCGCGCCAGCTCCCGGATTGATCCGGATCGGGGTGCAAATGGGGCGCCACCAGGACAAGACTATGCCCGGACTGGTCAGGCTCGATGGGCCATGGCGCCCTGTCATCGTAGACAAACTCCATGACGGTTCCGTTGCCTGCATCCTCAATCTTGATCCTTTCTCCACCATTGCTGAGCGCCGAGCCATCGGCAAACACGCCGGCTACCGGGTGATCCACGCCATGGCTTGCATTGAAAGCCTCTCGATCGCGTACGATCAAGACACGTTCCCCGGGACCCAGCAAGCGCATGGAACTGCCGGTAAAATCAAACGCCACGCCCCTGGTAAACCTCACCCCTTCCAGGTTCAATGAAACCGAAGAGCTTAAATTCAGCAGCTCGATATATTCCGCAAGCGGATTCCCATGGGGGTGGTAATTCAGCTCGCTGATCGTGAGGTAACGTTGCACGTCCGAGGGGTTTCCCGCGTAGGTCGTATTTTGATTAATCCTCCCTTCCGGGTCCAGGAGGGTGAGGGTCTCTCCGCGACTCGAAAGATGACCTCGATAGCCTCCATGAACAAACAAACTTTCCCCACCTTTCGGCGAAATGGCACGTCTCCTGAAGGCCACGGGATCAGGACTCACGTAGAGTGAAGCGTTCGGTGGAAGGACGGTTCCGGGTGCAAACACGTATTGCACGCCACCGGCCAATTGCCACTTGGAAATATCCACTGCGATGTCGTGCCTGTTGATGATCTCAACGTATTCTTCATCCTGGTTTCCTGAAGCGGGGCTTGACTCAATCGATCCGAAATGAAGGACGGGCTCCAGCGTGGTGGGTTCGCTGATCTTGCCCAGGTATAACTCTGGAACAATGAGCATGTCCTTGCTCTCGAGTGAGTCGTTCAATGCATGGATGGCCAGCACATTTGGACCAGGCCTCAAGTGGGTTCGCTTTTCGGCAAGGTCAAATCGATTGAAACGCCGTGGATGCGCGCTGTGCGCCAGGCGTGCGGATGCGTTCCATGTCGGCGTGCTGGGCGCATTGGATGCGACGAGCAGTTCACCGTTCAGGTAAGCCACGAAGCCATCATCATATTTCATCCTTAATTCCATCAAATCCGCAGCCCCGGGGTCAACGACCTCGAACTCGATGCGAATATACAGGCTCGTATTCTGATGCATTTCATTGGCGACATCCAGCCCGATCAGCGCATCATAGGCGCTTCCACGGTCGTAACCAATGCCAGTGGGCCCCCTCCTCCATCCCCCTGCATTGAAGGGTTCCTGTGAGGGGTGACCTGTCCATGAGGTCCCCAGGTTACCGTTGAGAGGCACATGCACCCTCGCAGTGGCTCCAGCTACCACCATCGGGAAAAAATTCGTGCTTGGCCCTCCACTGATCTGGGGCAAGGGGATTTGTCCACCGCGCCCGACAATCTGCCTGTCATAGATAAAGGCACGCCGGGCAGGAAGGTATTCGCTCTTCCAGCGCTCCAGGGCCTCAGCCATGGATTCAACCGCAGGGTCCCTGCTGGTGTGCTTCACCTTGCGCCCACCTTGCACCCATGAGCCCCATTTCTCAAAATCCAGCCGGGCATCTGATGGCACGATCGAGGGAGGATCGATCAAGGCTGACAATGCACGCAGCCGGCGTTCGTAATAAAGATCGTCCTCAGGCGTACCGGGCAAAGGGGAGGGTTGAAGAAAACGATCACTGAGTGTACGGATACGCCGCAGGATCATGGCACGCATCCTTGGATTGCCAAACATGCGCTCGACCAAACGTATCGCCGTGCCGTTGACCACAAACCCGTCCGTGTATAGCTGGTTGTCGAAATAGGTGTTTTGCCTGTTCCAGACCCGCCCGTGTGAGAGATCGAGATCCCATGGGAGGATGGCCCATGCATCGCTACGCCCCGTGTCACGGTAGATATACCAGTTTTTCGAGTGCATATCGATATTCCGAATCACGGAGTTGGCCGCCAGCAGGTTGACACAACTCGGGATATCAATGTTGTCATACAGGTATCCCTCCAACCTTGTCCCCCTCAGGTCCAGTCCCTCGATAAGCGCCTGAAGGTCGTCATTCTTTTCATGCAGACGGGTTTTCTTTTCCACACCCTCGGTCGCCCTGTCGCCGGCGTCCTTGTTGAGCGTGTTTGAATAGATCTTGTAGAGGGCACCCTCGGGGTTTAAGCCCACACGATCCAGGTATCGTTCGTCCGCATCCTCGATCATGTCCGCCGTGCTGAAGAAACCCCCGTTCTGCTGGACGCGCACGGTATATGCAAAATGGGCGGCCACGCCTGACTCTCGCATGACTTCATAGGCGAGCACATGCCGCACCTTGGACTTATCAGCCCAATTAGTGATCAGGTCAATGTCAGCGACCCTGGGAGCCTTCTCGTTCCACCGGAATCGATGGGTGCGATTGAAATCGATGTTGTAACTCTTTTTTGGAAAGCCTGCTGAAGACTGTCCATGCAGGCTGAAATGCACGTTATCGTAAAATTCTCCCTGATAATACACCGAGCCGCGTGAACCATTGTTGGTCCCAGCCCCGGAGGGGCTCCTGGTAAACCAGTGAATGACCGGAAGGAGGGATTGGATATCTGGATCCTTGGGCACCGTCCCGAAATAATGCGGAGAGTCACGTCGATTGCGAAATGCCGGCGCCCTGGTCTCGTTGCCGACCGCATCCGTGGCAACAAACCGCCAGCGCGTCATCTCCGCAGGTGAAAAGGCATTTCCGGGAATCACCGAGGTCCAGATACCGTCACCTGCCTCCCTATCACCATCCCTGCCATGGTCACGCATGGGAATCTCGATTTCCGCCTCATACATTTTTCGATAAAAGAGCGTCACGGTGGACACCGCTGCATTGACTGCACGCAGCTTCACCGTACGTGCCAATGGACCTGCCTCTGGCTGGGTGGGATCCATTGCTTCCACGACCATCACCGGTCCGGCCTCGACGCCAGCACGATTCGGAGCACCTGGAGTGGGGCTTGAAAAAAAAGTCCATGCCCTGAGCCCAGTAGAGGGCATCGAACCGAACGACTCGTTCTCAAACTGTGGAGGGTACGCCGGGCCAAAAGCACTGACGACCGTCTGACCGTCGGGGTGCACCAAAGCCAAGTATTCGCCTTGCCCAGCAAGGAGGAAATTGGTGTGTAGCGGTAAGCCCGGATCACGACGATCCTTCCCCGAGGCAAAAACCACGATATGGCTGCCTGGATCAAGGGTGACCGAGGGGAACATCCACTGGCTGGGCTCATCCTCACTGTCGGTAAGGTAATAACCCTCCAGCGAGACCGCCTGCTGATCCGGGTTGTGGATCTCGATCCAATCCGGGAAGGCTCCGTCATCATCCGCCAGAAGTTGATCCTGATCCGCCATGAATTCACTGATATGGGGGTCGGCGAGCCCCGTCGTGAAAAAGGAAAGCATCCAGCAATGGATCAGGATCCGAAAAGGGCTTGAGGAGTGTTTGAACATGGCTACTGGCACTATTGATTCAAGTCCCGGGATGCCTGTGTTGCCTGCCGCGTCGTGACCTGCCTGAGCCCAATGCCTTCAACCCAGCGCGTGTTATATTTCTGGTGCAGTGCGTCACTCGGGAAAGATGGACGTTCATCGATGTGATAGCGTTGATCTTCCATTCCATGATGGGGCAGAGGCTCAATGCGATGCCCTGAGGCAACATGAAAATCTGAATCCTTGTCCCATCCGTCCGCGTAGATAAAAAATTCCCGGGTATAGCCTGCCGGCTTGGGTGGAAGCACACGGGTTGCAAAACTCAGGGCCAATGCGTCACCGCTGTTCAACAGTAGCAGGCCCTCGTCGCGGGTACGGATCAGTTCACGCACGTCACCATATCTCGTACACCATCCACTCGGCGTAAGGGTCCAAGGGGATTCCATGCGGGTGAGGTCGTAGTCCGGGGTAAGGGGCCAATCCGGGGGCAGGTCGGCCCATTGGCTGAACCCCCGGAAATAAAGTTGGGCCTCACTCGGCTGGATCCATGTCGTCTTTGTACTGGCACCCGCTTGCTTCTCCATTAACGCGATGCGATCCCAGTGAATCTCGAAAGCGGAAGTCAAGCGTAACCGTCGTGTCCCACTCTTGAGTTGGCCCTCAAGATCAACGAGGATGGTTTTCGTTTTCCCGGCAGGTGCCCCCACGACAAGGTCCACCTCTTCCCAGGTTCCCGGGGAAACCTCGGCTTCCAGTCCAGGGAATGGAAAGGGAAGCGAAGGATCCATCGAAGCTGCAACATTAGCCATGCCACCACCGAATCGAAGCCAACCGTTCATGACCAGTGCCAGGGGTTTGCTCGTATCAATCACTCCAAAATCCAGCGTGCAGCCATGCGGTTCGGCAAGTCCCCGAAGCTGGGGCGAACGCAATTTCGGGGGTGAAACACGTCGTCCATCCACTTCCCTTAATTCAGAAGTGACCTCCCGTCCTTGCAGGGTCTTGGCCTGCAGGAGGGGATGTTCACGGTGCAGAGTGACCAAGCTGCCCGGGGGATAAGGTTTCCCTGGCAACAATTTATCGGTGGCGTGCACCTCGGTCCCTTCCTCACGGTCGACAACGACCAGCTTCACCTCATCGAGGTAAAGCACTTCGCGTAGTTCCTCGGTGATGCGCAACTGAAAGGCACCATCCTTTTCAATGAAGGTGTGCTCGTTTCCCACCCAGACCAGTTCCTCGGGATCGGCCTCGATATAGCGCCCCTCCGCAATGGGGAG
>JAAZXX010000439.1:3766-4045 GCA_014239995.1 Verrucomicrobiia bacterium | reverse complement strand
CACGTGACGGCTTGGCCATTTCGGTTGGTGAAGGTGATACGCATATCATTGCCTTTTATGACCATGGTGTCGCAGCTATTCCAGTCATGCGTCTTTATACGGATCCTGGTTTCAATGACGCGAAAATTACTGAAAGCCCTGCAGCATCGCAGCTTTCTGAACATCCCATTGATCGATTTGTGGGTGCCAAGCTGGACAAGCTCGGACTCGTGCCATCGATATTGTGCTCGGATGCTGAGTTTCTTCGACGCGTCAGTATCGACATGACGGGAACCTTAC
>JAAZXX010000439.1:0-3756 GCA_014239995.1 Verrucomicrobiia bacterium | reverse complement strand
TGGACGAACTGCTTCAGCGTCCTACTTATGCGGCTTGGTGGTCGAACAAGCTTTGTGACTTTACCGGTTGCAACCCAAAGTCGATCAGCAGTCTCTTGGAAGTCGCACGAGAAGAAGGTTACGTGAAAGCCTCAGAATGGTACGATTGGATTTACGACCGCGTCGAGCGGAACGAACCATATGACCGGCTGGTTTCGGGATTGATGCTGGCCGATTTATCCCGTCTAACGAACGATATGCCGTGGTTCTGGACTCGCCAAAGTCTACAGGAACCCAAAGATACGGCAATGTCGGTTGCCCACGCCTTTCTCGGAATCCAACTGCAGTGCGCCGAGTGTCACAAACATCCGTTTGATCGTTGGACCCAGGCTGATTTCAATGCTTTCGCCCGGTTCTTCGAACCCGTCACCCGCACGAAACGACGATCGGTAGTCAATGAAGCGTTGGAGCTTCAACTCCTTCGAAGTAGCCAGGTGCAACTTCAACCCGGCGATGATCCTCGGAATCCAGTCATGAACTGGATGCGAGAACCGGACAACCCATGGTTTGCACGAGCCTTTGTGAACCGGGTCTGGGCAGGCTATTTTCCAAAAGGCATCGTTGATCCACCCGACCAATTTACTCCGGCTAATCCTCCCAGCCACCCGCAACTCCTTGACTTGCTTGCAAACGGTTTTGTAGAGAGCGGATATGACATGAAGTGGTTGCATCGGCATATTGCCACCAGTGCCACCTACCAGCGGAGTTGGAAACCGAATGAAACCAATCGAGCCGACCGACGCAATTTCAGCCGTGCGATTCCCCGTCGACTTCCCGCGGAGGTCGTTTACGATGCGATCAAGCAGGTCGCTGCAGCACCCGGGGAACAGGGCGAGGTGCGTGTGAACCTTCGAAGACGAGCCTCAGGTCACTTGTCCATGCGGATGGCAGGTACGCATGCCATGAAGGTCTTTGGGAAGCCAGATCGTTCGATCAATTGTGATTGTGAACGCGTCAACGAGCCTACGCTGCTACAATCGATCTTTACGCAGAACGACCCGCTCCTTCGGATGCGCTTGGCTGACAGTGGTTGGATCATTGAAATTGAGGATGCTGAAGAGACCGGAGAGCCTTTGGAGATAAATCACCTCATCGAACAGGTTTGGCTCCGGACCGTCAGCCGTCAGCCAACCCGCACCGAACGCGAACGCGCATTCCAACACCTGGACGAATCACCCTCCGTGGCTGAGGGAATCCGTGATTTACTCTGGGCGATGGTGAATTCAAAAGAATTTTTACTCAATCATTGAGACGCAAGTTGCACGCTTGGTGTGTTGCGAGGATCAATCCATGAATAGACACTCAAATCGACGTCAATTCCTCAAAGTAGGCGCGCTTGGCACGGGCATGACACTGAGCCATTATCTTCGTCTGCAGTCTGAACAGGCTGAGTCATCTGGAAAACGTTCGGCTATCTTCATCTTTATGGAAGGAGCGCCGTCGCATCAGGATACCTTTGACTTGAAACCCGATGCTCCGGTTGAAATCCGTGGTGAATTCAAACCCATCTCGACCAATGTTGACGGTATTCAAATCTGCGAACACATGCCTATGCTGGCGCAGTGTGCCGATAAGTATGCGATCATTCGAGGCATCACCCATAACGTTGCCGATCATGGTCTTGCCAAGAAGTATCTTTTGACCGGAAACAAAGCATCGCAAACGGTCAACCACCCTGAATACGGCAGTGTCGTCAGTCATGTGTTTCCATCAGCAAGGGATTTGCCGACCTATGTCTCGATTGACGAGTCCTTTGTTGGTCCTGGCTATCTGGGTTCGCGCTACAGCCCTTTGACGGCCGAAAAACCGAAACATGGCGTGCCCTATTCCATCCGTGGTGTGTCGCTCGAGGACGGCTTGACCGTCGAAAAATACAAGTCACAGAAGAAACTTCTCGATGATCTGGATACCGCGTTCCGCGGATTCGAAGATCTCGACGATCAGGTGCTTGGAATGGATCGCTTTCAGGAGCAGGCCTATGACATCATCAGCGCTCCCCGTACAAGAAAGGCGTTTGATCTATCGCAGGAACGAACCATCGAAACAGATCGATTTGGAAAACACGAGTTTGGGCAATCGATGTTGCTTGCCGCCCGACTCATTGAGGCTGGCGTGCATTTTGTCACTGTTCGGCTACGTCCAGCTGAATTCGATTTTGACACGCATCAGGATAACTTCCCTCGGTTGCGAAGCTTGTTGCCGCCTTTTGACCGAGCGGTTTCGGCGCTGCTGGCGCGATTGGAGGAGCGCGGTCTATTGTCGACAACCGCGGTGATGGCTGCGGGGGAATTTGGGCGCACACCCAAGATCAATAAGACAGGTGGACGAGACCATTGGGCTCGGGCCATGTGTGCCTTGATGGCCGGTGGCGATGTGCGTGGCGGGCAAGTCATCGGGGAAACGGACGGCATTGGGTCGGAGCCCGCGTCTGTCGGTTTTTCGCCCGATGACCTGGCCGCTTCCTTTTTTACCAATATAGGCATCTCACCGAAAACAGAGTTCCAATCCAATGTGGGCCGACCGATCACCCTCGTTCGGGAAGGTCGGCCCATAGGGAATCTCTTCTGAAAGGTCTTTTTCCAGGCATGGTACCAAATCTTTGGGGATATCAGCTAAGTGATCTCATAGATGCCTATCTCGATGGCACGCTGACACCCGAACAAGGGGGAATTCTTCAGGTGTTGGTGAGGGCCCATCCCAAGGCTTGGGCCACCCTGCGTTGTCGATCTTCCCGGTGGCGAGCTTCTGCCGTTGATCCGGTCCGGTTTCCAGGATCAAAGTGCTCTGGTGGATTTGACGAAGGGGGTGCCACTCACGTTTGCTGGGATCGTCGGGAGGGGCTTCACTTTCCGCTCGAGCTGTTTTAGACCTTGATACGACCCAGCTTGGGCTGGATCGCTTTTGAGACCTTACCGGGTGGAGTCAACTTTACTGGTTAAAAGAACAGAAATTAATCCTCTGCTTTCCTTTCAATGAAACCCGTATCGCTTAACCAGGCAACAAAACTATTTTTCCACATGCGAGTGGATGCTCCCTTGCCCTCTCCCATATCGAATCCGTGGCCCCCTTTGGAATAGAGGTGGAGTTCTGAAGGGACACCTTTGGAATGTATCCGAGTGAAGAACTCGATGCATCGATTCGCCGGAGTCAAGCGGTCATTCAACGCGTTCATAAAAAACATTGGTGGAAGATGATCTTGGTTTTCCACCACCCCTTCGGCCCTTAAATCATCCCGAAGCCAGGGATAAAACAGACCGGCGAAACTTGGCGTGGATAATGTTGTTCTAGATCCGGAATCCGCATACAGCCCAAGTGCAACACTCAATGCCAAATGTCCTCCGGCTGAAAAACCACCGATCCCGATTTTCTCCGGATCCAGATTCAGAGAGGTTGCCTCTTCTCTGAGGACTTGGATTCCCTGTCGTGCATCTGCCACCACTGCCGTTAAATACTCAGTCCAGGGATACTTCGGTTTGGATTGCTCCGCCCCATAGTTCGTTCGGTATTTTAAAACCAGGGAAGTAATTCCCTGCTTCTGAAGCCAGATGCCGAGATCATGCCCTTCACGGTCCAGCCAGACATCCCGATATCCCCCGCCTGGGCAGATCACCATTCCAACGCCACAGTTGAGGGTTCGATACATTTCATGTTCATCGATATTCCCGCCCTTTTGAAGCCAATCGAAGATAGCAGGTCGTTTCCATGCGGTTACATCGA
>JAAZXX010000438.1 GCA_014239995.1 Verrucomicrobiia bacterium | reverse complement strand
CTCCGGATCAACGGGTCGCCGAAAGGCGCGTCGCAGCAGTTTCTTGAGTCTGGCCCGGATTGCCGCGACCGGACTGATGGCCGGTGGATTGGTGGCCGGTGGATTGGCCTTGGCTTGTTTCTCGCGGCCGGTCACGTCGAGGTAGTCCAGTCCGAAGAAGTAATTTGTGGATGCGTCGTTCTTTCCAACACAATGGAACCTGAGTGTGTGCGGTCCGCTGGTGATGTTTGCCGAGACGTCGTGCTGGGTGAGTATGACTTTCGGATCGTACAGATCGACGGTCTTGCCGATCTGCTTGTCATCCAGGTAGATATCGAACGCGCCATAGTCGCGGGCTTTGGTGAACCCGAAGCGCATGCCGCTGCCGGTCTGCTTGGCTGCGAAGGACACTGTCAAATCCAGGTCCTGCTTGGAGCAAATCCAGAACAACTGCGCATTGCCGCTCCACTGGTTTCCGAAACCGAGCATGTTCTGCGATCCGGCCCGACCCGTGGGCGTGCCCACAATCTTGATGGGACCCCCGACTTCCGCTTCGTATCGGCCGTCGACGGGGACGCGGGCCGATGTGCCCGGCGGTGCGAACAGTCGATCCCAGCTGCGACATTCCTTGGGATTCAGGTCCGCGCTTTCCACAATCGTCTGGCTGAGTCGAAGAAAGGACTCCATCAGCAGTGGCGAGAGTGTCAGGTGATCGGCGCGGTTATCAAAGCCGTGCTCCGCGCGCAGGTCCTGCGGAAAGGGTCCCACTCCCGCCAGGCGGGGCTCAATGAGGGCGGATTTGCCAAGCTGGCGGCTGCTGACCACCAGCTGATCGGGCATCTTGCCGGTTTCCGGACGGAAATAACCGGAGCGGTCGCGCATCATCTTCTCCGGGAGGGGAAAGACCACGACCTTCAGCTTCAGCAGGTCCATGACCGCATTGTTATACTGGAAACGGTTCATCCTGCGGATGGCCGTGGGCGCGTAGCCCTTCCCCGCCTTCGCCCCGGCGTGAAGGAGCTTGCGCAGTTCCATTACCAGTTGATCGCGCACCCCGGGCTTGAGTTCCGGTTCCTTCTCCGGTGGCATCTCATGCTCATCAAGCGCGTCAATAATCGTCTCGAGACGCTCAAGGTCGGAGACCAGGTCCGCGACCCCTGCAATCTTGAGCAGGTTCACCTTGCCCTTCACCTTCCCGTCCCGGCCATGGCACTTGACGCAGCTTTGCTGAAACACCGGTTGAATCAGCCCGGCAAAAGCCTTGTCATCAGCTGGCTTCGCGGCCAGCGGATGCCAGCCAACCAGTGCAAGGATCCCATGGAGTAATATCTGCCGCTTCATCATGCAGTAATCACATCCTCGCACCTGGGATAATCTACTTCAACAGCTTACGCACAAAATCCGGCAAGCGCTGGTTGATGTTCATGCGCGAACGTTCGGGGTTGATACCCGGTCCTGGCGTGCTGCGCCCTGAGGAGACCTGCTGACGCAGCAAGGCAACCATTTGATCCACACGCTTTGACTCCTGAGCAGCAAGGTTGCGGTCCTCATGGGGATCATCAGCCAGATTGAAGAGTTGCACAAATGGTGCCCTGGCAAGATCCTTCCATGTTGGCACTTTGCCGAATTTCCTGAGACTTTTACGCCAAGCATCATCCCTCCTCGGAGTATTGCCATGCTCAAGGTGCGAACCACTGCCTGGACACAGGCAGAGTTTCCAGTCCCCGTCACGCACCACGAATGGGCCAATCGACTGCATGACCAGGTTCTATCGCGCACCTTTTGCCCCCGAATCAGTTAAGAGCCTTGCGAAGCTGACCGAGTCCGGTGCCTGCTCTAAATCAAGGTCAATCCCGGCCAGGTCGGCAAAGGTCGCCATCAGATCACACAGCCCCACAAGGGAGTCATTCGTGCCGCCGGCGCCGATCACTCCTGGCCAATGGGCAATCAGTGGCACACGCAACCCGCCCTCATAAACGCTGAACTTATAGCCACGATACGCTCCGCTGCTGTAATGCCCTTTCTTTTCCAGCAGGCGCAGCTGATTCGGCGTAGCCTTGAGGATATTTCCAGCATACGGGGCAGCACCATGATCCGAGGCAAACAAGATCAGCGTGTTGTCCGTCAGTTGCTGTCTTGCCAGGGCCGCACGAACGCGTGTCACGGCACTGTCCACCTCCATCACGAAATCGCCATAGACCCCAAGGTTGCTCTTGCCGAGCCAAGCCTTGCCAGGACTGGTCGGCGTATGGGGAGCCGTGAGTGCGAGGAACAAAAAAAACGGCTGGTTGACCGATTGGTTGCCAATAAAGTTTTCCGCCTCCCCATACAAGGTCTCGATCACCTCGTGATCCTCAAAATCCTTTTCCGCCGGCCCCACGCGATTAAAGGCACTCCACCCCTTTTGCGCGCTCACATCCCCCTGCCAGACATTATTACGCACATAGGCATAGGGATACATGTCCAGCGAGCCCGGGAGAATAAAGCTCTCATCAAAGCCATGCTGCACCGGCCCCACCTTGAGCGGCTTGCTGTAGTCCACGTTCGAAGGCCCCTGCACCTTGCCATCCCTGGTCACCATCCGGGTGCCTAGATGCCATTTGCCCACATACCCCGTACGATATTCCGCCACGCGCAGCATCTTGCCCAGTGTAAAGGTATCCGTGTCAAAACGCGGCCCCAGAAAACCCCACGGTCCACCACGTTGCGGAGGACCAAAACGCCAGGGATAGCGCCCGGTCATGATTGCAACACGGGTGGGCACACATACTGAAGCCTGCACATGCGCATCTGTGAATCGCAATCCCTCACGCGCCAACCGATCGATATTGGGCGTCTCAATCAGGCATCGTCCACCGCCATAGCACTTCACGTCCCCAATGCCGAGGTCATCAGCAAGAATAAAGACGATGTTCGGCCTGCTCGCCGCATCAAGGCTCAAGGTCAGGCACAACAACAGAAATATTTTTAGCTTCATCTGGGTAACAAGGCATCTCAGCTCCAACCCCGGAGAATGTCAAACAGATGCAATAATTCTCGACAAGACAGGCAATCAAATTTCCTCATAATACTATAGTGCTCTTTAAGCCCCCCCCCACCGGAATAAATTCCGGTTTGCACGCCGATACGCACCTCACTATCTTTACAAGATGCAGCGCCTTATTCTCATGATCACAGCAGTGGCGGGATTGTGGTATGCAGGGCAACCGGTATCCGCCGAAAAGACGGATGACTCTTTCGCCTCAAAGCTGCAACCGGTACTGGCCACGCACTGTTATGATTGTCATGGGGACGGTGCGTCCAAGGGCGGGTTGGATTTGGAAAAACTGCCACACGATCTTGCCAATGCGAAAAATTTTGCCAAATGGGAGCAGATCTTTGACCGGGTGGACAAGGGCGAGATGCCACCGGCCAAGGTAAAGCACCGGCCAACTCCTGCAGAAATCTCCCTGATCCGCAAAAGCCTTGGCCAGGCCCTGCTCACCAAGCATGCCCATGAAAAGGGAACCGTGCTGCGACGGCTCAATCGACGCGAATACGAGAACACGATGAACGATCTCTTCGGCACAGCACTGGAGCTGGAGGAGATGCTACCGGAGGACGGGCGCTCTCATGAGTTCGATAATGTCGGGCATGCGCTGGGTGTTTCGATGCAGCACATGCAAATGTACCTCAAAACCGCCGGAGCGGTGCTGGACGGGACGATCGCCAAGTTCACCGATGCTCCCAAACCGCAGAAACGCGTAGGGCGGTACACGGACGACGAAAAACTGGACCGGTACTTGGGCGACAACCGGCTGAAGCTACAGGACGGCTCGGTGGTGCGATTTTCGCCGTATGGGTACCCAACAGGCATGATTCGAACGGCGAACACGCGTGGTGAGGGATTCTACCGGGTCAAGGTGCGCGGCTTCGCCTACCAGTCTGAGACCCCGATCACATTTTCCGTAGGCGCGACAACCTTCAAGAAAGGAGTCGAAAAGCCCATCTTCGGGTACTTTTCTTTTCCACCGGGAGTTCCCGGTAAGGCGCATGTCGTGGAACTAACGGCCTTTATGGGAGACGGCTACATG
>JAAZXX010000437.1 GCA_014239995.1 Verrucomicrobiia bacterium | reverse complement strand
ATCCCCTGCTGAACTTCCCCATGATCGTCATCAGCCCTATCCAAGCCACTCCTCAGGGCGTCGCCTGGCACTGGCGCGTTGGATCACTCAAACACAGAACCCGTTGACTGCTCGAGTGGCTATCAACCACATTTGGAAACGTCATTTTGGAACGCCTCTGGTCGCACCCTTGACTGACTTCGGAAGACGCACCCCCGCCCCAGCACTCCAGGAGGTAATGGATTACCTTGCCGTGGTTTTAATGGAAAACCATTGGCGTATGAAACCCATCCATCGGTTGATAGTCACCAGCAAGGCCTATCAACGCACCAGTACGTCAAAAAACGCGATGGCGTCAAATCTGCGGCATGATCCCGAAAACAAGCTTCTTTGGAGGCAAAACCCAGTCCGTATGGAGTCCCAACTGATACGGGACAGCTTGCTTCATCTTTCAAAGCAGATCAATACCCGCATGGGAGGTGCCAGTATCTCCACCTCCCTGCCCGACTTGAACCATCGTCGAAGTATTTATTTCAAACACTCTCGTGATGATTTTCACCCATTTTTAAAACTTTTTGATGATGCCTCAATCATCGCATGTTACCAGCGCCAGGAAAGCATCATTCCTCAGCAAGCCCTGGCCATGGCCAACAGTCAACTGGCCATGGATACTGCAGCACAAATTGTCCATGTCATTGAATCCGCATTTCCAAGCTCAAACCAAACCAATACTTTTTTCATTCAAGAAGCATTCGAATACGTTCTCTGCTGGAAACCTTCTCAGGCGGAAATGGAAACTTCACTGCAATTCCTCCACGAGCGCACACACGACAAGCCGCCAGGTCAGGCCCCAGGTAATGGACTCTCCCCACGCGCATGCCTGGTTCACGCACTGCTCAATCACAATGACTTCATTACCATCCGGTGAAACATGCACATGACAACACGCAGTCCCATAAAGATGATGGACCCCGTTAAGTTTGATCGACGCCAGTTCATCTCAAAATCGGCGCTCGGCTTCGGAAGCATTGCATTGCAGTCCCTTCTTTGCCAGGAGGCCCATGCCAAGCCGGGTGCTGGTTTTGGACTACCCCACCTGCCAGCCAAGGCCAAAAATGTCATATGGCTATTCATGCGAGGTGGTGTCAGCCATATGGAAAGTTTTGATCCCAAGCCACATCTGAACCGATACGCAGGAAAAACCATCTCAGAGACCCCGTTTCATGAGGTTCAAGCCTCTGAAAGGCTGAAAAAAGTTAGGGTGGTCGTGGTTAACGATGCCAATGGGCAGCAGCGCAATAAACTCTTCCCGCTTCAAACCGGATTCAGACACTACGGACAATCGGGTCTTTCCATCAGTGACTGGTTTCCACAGATCGGATCATGCGTCGATGACATTGCGGTGCTTCGCTCCATGTGGACGACGGACGACAACCATGGTGCACAGGTGCAGTTTCATTCTGGTAGACATATGTTGGATGGCCGTTTCCCAACCATCGGTGCATGGGTCACTTACGGACTCGGATCGCTGAATGAAAATTTACCCCAGTTTATCAGCATGGGGCCTAGATATTTTGACATGCGCGATGGGCATTACCTGGGGCCCGCATACGATGCTGTCCCATTAAAGGTCGATCCGGAGTCCCCCTTGGATTTTGCCAAGCCCTCACGACCACTGCCAAGGCCCGTTCAGCGCGCAACATTTGATCTCATCGAACGTTTCAATCGCCTTCGTTCCCAGGTTTTTCCAGAGGATGCGGCATTGGAAGCCCGTATCCAATCCTACGAACTAGCTTTTCGCATGCAGTCTTCCGTTCCGGACATTCTTCATTTTCAGCATGAACCTTCGCATATCCGCACCATGTATGGATTGGATCATGAGATGACCCAACCGTTTGGAAGGCAGTTATTGACCGCTCGCCGACTCGTTGAGAAAGGTGTGCGTTTCATACAGATCATGCATGGTGACGGTGCCGCCGGAGCTTGGGATGCGCACAGCAATTTAAAGGACAACCATGCGAAACTATCGGCACAGGTAGACCAACCCATCGCATGTTTGCTCAAGGACTTGAAGCAGCGCGGAATGTTGGATGAAACCATGGTCGTCTTTGCGACCGAGTTTGGACGCACACCTGGATCTCAAAACAACGATGGCAGGGATCACCACCCTTTTGGCTTCTCTGTCTGGATGGCTGGCGGGGGTATCAAGGGAGGCATGGCTCACGGAGCGACCGACGAAATTGGTTTTCATGCGGATCAGCAACCGCACTACGTCACCGATGTACACGCCACCTTGCTCCATCAGCTTGGTCTTCACTCGCATCGGATGGAAATTCCGCAACACAAGCGCCTGGAGGCAGACTTTGGGCATGTAATCCATGATATTCTTGCCTGAGACCTTGCATTGAAACATGAGAAGCCGCATTCAAGCCCATGGCTCCGTCATTCCAGTGGAGCAGTTATTGGATACACTCTCCGGTGTTCCCGGTCTCATCCTCCTGCATTCCTCGCTTGATGGGCATCCGGAGTCCCGCTACTCCTTTCTGAGCGCTTTTCCAATGGTCACATTCCGTTCCTTTGGCACGGACTGCCATGTGCACTATCCATCCTCGGGTCGAGGTCATACCCTTTATGGAAATCCCTGGCGGATCATGGACAGGCTTCTCCAGCCCTTTGAAGTTCTGGAGGAACTCGACAGCCCTTTCCCACTGGGAGGGTGTTTTGGGTATTGGGGATATGATCTGAAGCATTTTGTTGAACCTAAATTGGAACGCACTGCATTCAGAAAAAGTCCCTTGCCTGATGCCTGTGTCGGGCTTTATCCCAGTCTTGTTGTCCTGGATCATCTCGAGAACAAAACCTGGATCGTGGCTACGGGTTTTCATCCAGATGGTAACTGGGCCGAATCCGAAGCCGTCAGGCAGATAGACAGGTGGAAGGGTATTCTCGATCGCGCTGCCTCAGTAACTGCCCGGGATATGCCATATCCCGCAGGAAGTGCATTGCCTGAATGGCATGCCCATCCCAGCAGGGACTATTACCTTGAAGGCGTTCGGCAGGCACAGGGATGGATTGCCCAAGGCGATATTTACCAAGTAAATCTTTCGCGAGAATTGAGTTTCACGCACGCCCATACCCCCGTGGGTGCTTACCTCCAGCTACAGGCGATGTCACCCGCTCCTTTCTCCGCATATATGGATGGTGGAGAATTTCAGATCCTGGGAGCGTCCCCAGAGTCCTTTCTTAAAATGGACGGTCGCCATGTAGTGACACGTCCAATCAAGGGGACACGACCCCGTGGAAGGGATGCTCAGGAAGATGCACGCCTGGCATATGAACTTCAATCAAGCCAGAAGGAACGATCGGAATTGTTAATGATCACCGACCTGCTGCGCAATGACCTGGGTAGAGTTTGCGAATATGGGAGTGTTTCCACACCTGAACTCATGCGATTGGAAAGGTTTCCACAAGTGCATCATCTGGTTTCCACTGTAGAGGGCACCTTGAGAAAGGAATTTTCCCACCTGCAGGCCCTGCACCATTGTTTTCCCGGAGGCAGCATTACCGGTGCCCCTAAATTTCGAGCCATGGAAATCATCGAAAGCCTCGAGCCTATCACAAGAGGACCCTACACTGGGAGTATGGGATATCTCGGATTCAACCGCTCAAGTCGTCTGAATATCACGATTCGCACCGCTGTTAAACAAGGAAATCAACTTTCGCTTCACGTTGGAGCTGGCATTGTTTCAGATTCTGATCCGGAAGCTGAATTTACCGAGACAGAGCATAAGGCGGCAGGTTTTCTTGCCGCTTTTGCATCGGAGACAGTTACCAATAAACATCCCGCCCCAGGTTGCGGGAATTCTACCGAAACTCAATCCAAGCATTCGTAATCTAACTTGTACAATCACGATATCATGCACTCATCTGCCCTACTATTGGCCGGGATACCGAGCATACAGAAAAACCTTTACCACCGGATTCGCTTTTCCATTGGAGATCCAGCGGGATGGATCCAGTGGACGGATGTTAATGACCAGACCCAATCGATGCTTATCTGCCGTGATATCGAGATGCAACTGG
>JAAZXX010000436.1 GCA_014239995.1 Verrucomicrobiia bacterium | reverse complement strand
ATCCTAAATCCAATCCACAGGTAAAGGGTCCTGTGGATGTGATTGTTGAACCGAAATCCGGTATATCGGTGAGCGAGTATCTGCCCCGCATGTCACGTTTGATGCATCGCACGGCTGTCGTACGTGGCATGCAATCCAATCAGGGGGCCCATGAGCGCGGCCGTTACTATGCATGGACTGCCTATAACAAAAGGGGCACCATCCAACATCCCGCCATGGGGGCCTGGGCTGTTCACCTTGCCGGCACCTTGAATCCCAATCTTCCTGGTTATATTCGCATTGGTGGTGATAGCCGGCATCCCGGTGGTGGCTTTATGGATGCCAAATGCGCACCTCTGCCGATTGGTAACCCTGAGCGTGGCCTTCAAAATAGCCGATTGCCGAAGCATGTTGACGAGCATCTTTTCAAGGAGAGACTTCGGATGGTCAACCGGTTTAATCAGAACTTTCAGGAACGGTATGATTTCAGGGACGTACGCGCCTACGCTGCGGCCTATGATGATGCGATTAAACTCATGCAAAGCAGCGATCTGGCCGCATTTGACTTGAGCCAAGAAACCGAGGCTACCCAGAAGGCCTACGGAGAGGACGCCTTTGGTAAGGGATGCATGCTTGCCAGGCGTTTGATCGAGAGTGACGTTCGTTTCGTTGAGGTAGGTCTGGGCGGTTGGGACACACATCAGGATAATTTTACCAGGGTCCCTCAGCGCGCTGAGATTCTCGATCGCGGATTGAGTGCACTGATTCACGATTTAACCGCCAGAGGGCTTTTGGATGAAACCTTGATTGTGCTTGCGACTGAGTTTGGTCGCACCCCAACCATCAATCAGAATCAGGGGCGGGACCATTATCCCAAGGCATTCAGTTGTCTTCTTGCCGGGGGCGGCATTCGTGGTGGAATGGTCTATGGACGGACCGATGCCAATGGGGGAAATGTGGTTGAAAATCCAGTCTCTGTACCTGACTTTAACGCTACCATCGCCCATGCACTTGGTTTGCCTCAGCAAACCATTGTCCACGCTCCTTCCGGTCGTCCCTTTACCGTTGCGGACAAGGGACAGCCCATCACCGCCGTCTTTGCCTAAGCCAATGGCTGGCTGTGTGTTTATCAGATGACTTGAACTGCAAGGTCAGCAGATTAGACGATTTTTTTACGGCCCATCTGTGACTGCTGGAGGACTGTCCATGACGGCAAGGACAATGGCAAGACACATCAGGACTGCCCCAGCGAGGCGCCACCAGAGATGCTTGGACTCTGTCCGTTCAAGGGATTGACCTATTATTTTTTTCGAAAGCCATACCAGCACGATGGCCCACAAACCGCGTGAGCTGTAAACCACGTTGACGCCTGTTGCGTTGTGAAACATTGATACCGCCAAGCCTACGAGAATGGCCTGCTGGGCAGTCAATACCGCTCCTGCTATCATCCAGCCCCATGTCTTTCTTTTCAGATGTCTCAGGGGAGTCTCGAAAAACGGCACCAGACAGAGAGTCAATATTGCCGCGGTTGCAAACATGAGCGTGAGAAAGGCTTTGACGCCAAAAACCGGTGCCCACTCCTGGACCAAGGCATCGCACAATCCAAAACATGCCGCACTTCCAATAGCGAGCCAGGTGGCAAGAGGCATTGAGTGACGTTTGCCACTGGTGTCCGTTTTGCCAAGGACATACACTGCCAGGGCAGTGAAGAGGGTTGCCATCCACATTCCTGCCGGAATCGCTTTGTTAAATGTCGACCAGGCGAATAAAGCCACAAAAATCGACTTTGTTCCCATGATGGGAGTCACCAGGGACACGTCACCGGTTCGGATGGCTGTGAAGGTCATCCAATGTCCAAAAAAGAAGGTCAAAGCAGTGAGGACTGGGTAATGCAGCAAGTTCCATTGGAAGGGTTCAGTTTCCCAAAAGATGAAAGGTGCAAAAAAAAAGCCCATGATCCAGCTCGTTACGAAAAAGGTGTGCAAGGTGCTGGCACCCCTCCGAAAGGCTTCCTTGAAGAAGAGAGCTCCCGTTGCATAGAAGGCAGCTGCGACGAGTGGCATCAGGAGGTAGGATGGGAAGTGATTCATCTAGAGTGGGGCTCAGACTGTGAACGACCCTTCTGAGAGGTGTTTTCAAATGCCTTTATCATGCAACTAAAGACAAGGACTGACCTTTATTTTACTGAAGGCAACATGCCATACCCCTCGAGCTTTCGTTTTTCTCCGATAGATGGCATTAGCACAGGTGGCATACAGGAAATGTCTGTCGGGTCCGGCGAATGCCACTTTCTCCAAGTCCGTCTTGCTTGGTTTTGCGATGACACCGCTGATACGTCCGGTGGCGTCAAACATCTGTAAGCCCACCTTCGTCGCGACATAAAAACGTCCAGCCGTGTCTACCGTGATGCTATTCCCATTGAATGTCGATCCGTTGGAAGATTTTCGAAGTGTCATGTAGGTGTCGCCATTCACAGCACCGTACATCGGTAAAACGGAAAAGGCCCATACATGGCCGCTGTTCATCTCCGAGACAGCCAGCATACCCATGTCGGGTGAAAGGCAAATTCCCAAGGTAGTCTGCATACGGGTGACAACGTTTGACCGGCTTCCCGAGGCGTCAACGAACATCATACCTGCCTCACCGGTGTAGAAGATTTCGCCTCGTATGGTGACTGCCAGGTCATAGGCCTTTATATTGTTGAATGTTTTCAGCATCTTTCCATTATCATCAAATAGACATATTTCATTGAAGATTGGTCGGCACCCGTATAAACGGCCGTCGGGCCCAAAGGCAAGCGAGGTGATACCGGGGGTGTCTGCAGCAATCAAGCTCCTGGTTCCGTTGCTTTTTAACCTGAAAATTCCTTTTTGATTCTCTTGATCTGCCGAAAAGTAAAAGTTTCCCTCAACATCTGAGCAAGCCGCAGCTCCGTGGGTAAAACCGTCGGCGACGGTTTCCCAGTTTTCATCCTCAATGAGCACTTTGGAAAGAGCCATATCCCCTGAAAAATTTTGCCCAAGCAGCCTGATAGCCAGTAGGAGAAGGAAGTATATTGCCCCTTCTCGCCCTTTTCGGAGGGCGTCATGGCTTTCAAAACTTAAGTTTTTACCAGTCACAGTCTTATTATCTAGAAACCAAGGGCGATGTCATCCACTGTTTTGATAAAAGATTTGAGATTTCGATTGCGATTTGCTCGGGATCGAGCTGAAATACAAGTTCATTCCATCAAAAGAGATTATGTTCAAAAAGTTTCTGAAATCATTGGCTATGAAGATAATGTTTGCGGTGCTCGTACTGGCTTTCTCAAGTCTGGAGACAAAAGCACAGCTAAACCTCAAGGACGGGGATCGTATCTGCATCATAGGAAATGGCCTCGCAAGCCGCATGCAATACAGTGGATGGCTGGAAACCCTCATACAAAGTCGCTCCGAGGGTAAACATTTGGTTTTTCGTAATCTCGGTTTTCCGGGTGACCAAGTTAAAAAGCGTCCGCGTAACAAGGGCTTCATGACGCCTGAGGAATACTTGGCTCATTGTGAGGCTGATGTCATTCTAGCCATGTTCGGATACAACGAATCGTTTGCCGGGGCAGCTGGATTGGATACCTTTCGCAAGGATCTCATTGAAATGGTTGCCAATTACAAGGCCTTGAAACCAAATGGTGACACGGCGGCGCGTATGGTCTTGTTTTCTCCCATTGCCCACGAGAACCTTGGTGACCGTAATATGCCCAATGGGGAAGAGAACAATGAGCGCTTGGCGCTTTATACTGCTGCTATCCGTCAGGTTGCCGTGGAAAACAACGTTTCCTTTGTCGATCTATTTGCAGCCAGTCAGGCGCTTTATCAGGCCTCGGAGGATCCTCTTACACTCAATGGCATCCATCTCAATGACGATGGAAACCGTTTGATTTCCCAGTTTATTGCTTCAAGCCTGCTCAATGAATCCTTCACCTCAAGTTCCGGCCTTGAATCCTTGAGGCAGGCCGTTCTTGACAAGAACATACATTGGTTCAACCGTTATCGTGCCACCGATGGAAACGATGTTTGGGGCGGTCGTTCAGGTCTGAAATTCGTGCAGGGGCAACCC
>JAAZXX010000435.1 GCA_014239995.1 Verrucomicrobiia bacterium | reverse complement strand
TCGGCTGGGGCGAACGCAGTATGATCGGCCCAGCAGTCTATCAGGTCATGTATTTCGCCCAATGCGAGTCCTTCACAGGAATCTCCGTAGGGTCTCAGGTAACCTTGACAGAGTTTGAAGAGCGCACCTGCAGGACGGTAACGTTTTTTTTCCAGATGCACAAAGGCACCAGCCAACTGAATCAGGGACTTGTAGAAAGCATCCAAAGGCATGCGTCGACACTCGAGCCAAAGGTCTTCAAGGATATCATGAGCCTCATAGAAGCGACTCTCATTGAATGTGATGAAGTAGCCCCAGTAACGAGGGTCCCAATCTCCACAATCCTTGAATGTCTTTGCAAAATGCCGCATCCGTTCTTTTTTGTCTACCATGTGACACACCTATAGACTATTCCTCTAAAAATTCAAAGCAGGAGGGGCGAGCCTCTTGACAACATGCCCTTGGTCTCCCAAGGTGAATCCATGTCTAAGACGCCTTTGGGCAGAGGTCTGGGAGCTCTACTCGGCGGAGCCACACCACCTGCCAAGCACACGCAACCGGAAACAACTCGGGAGCCTGTAAGCTATCCTCCACTCCAGGCAGATGGATTCGTGAAGGAAACAAATCTTTCGCCAAAATATTTGCCTGTTGAGGATATCAGACCATGCCCATTTCAGCCGCGACGCCATTTCGAACCAATGGCTCTGGAAGAACTGACGGACTCGATACGGGAACAGGGCCTGATCCAGCCGCTGGTGGTGCGTAGAAAAAGTGACCACTGGGAGTTGATTGCCGGGGAAAGACGCTGGAGAGCCTCCCAGGAAGCTGGACTGAAGGACGTGCCGATCATCATACGCGAGGCAACTGACCGGGAAGTCCTCGAACTCGCCCTCATCGAGAACCTGCAACGGGAAAACCTGAACCCAATCGAAGAGGCGCTTGGTTACAAGCAACTGATACAGCAATTCCAACTCAAACAGGAGGAAACTGCAGTCAAAGTAGGTAAAAGTCGCGCTGCCGTGGCAAATGCCCTTCGCTTGTTAAAGCTTCCTGACAAGGTTCAAGAAATGCTCAGGGAAGGAAAGCTCAGTGTGGGACATGCCAAGGTATTGCTTGGGCTCGGCACAAGCCAACTCATGATGAGCATCGCCCAACGGGTCCTCAAAGATGGGCTGAGTGTGCGACAAACAGAATCCCTTGTCAGTGAAATCCATCAAAAGAAGGAGGAAACCCCGATTTCTAGCGTCATGCCAGCCCCTCGCCATGAGGAAAAAGATGTCCACGTGGCTCATCTGGAACAACGCTTGATTGAAAAATTCAATACAAAAGTCCGTTTAAAATACCAAAAAGGCAAGGGTTCCCTGCAGATTCGATTTTTTTCTCATGATGAACTGGAGAAGATCCTGGCCGATATTGGTATCTCAGCCGACTGACAAGGCATGAGTGATCAGAATACGATTCGGCAGTGCGTTGCCCAATCCCTGCGAGAGAAGCAACACCTGGTGCAGGCAAAACGGGCCTTTATTGGACTGGACGGGTTTGTGGACGAAATCCTTCACGTCGTCGATACACGTATGGATGTCGAGCATTTCGAACGCATTACCACCATCCAGGGTTTTTCGAACCGCATCGGGGAGGCTGCCGGTCGCAGCACCAACCTTGAATTGGTCACCCAACGGGTCAAGCTGGGTGGAAACGGCCCCATCATGGCCAATGCCATGGCAAAGGCGGGCACCCAGGTCACCTACCTGGGGGCACTCGGCTACCCAGCCCAGCACCCAGTATTTGAACCCTTGGCTGACAAGGCCAGTAAGGTTTACAGCGTCGCCAACCCGGGACATACAGACGCTTACGAATTCCAGGACGGAAAACTGTTGATGGGCAAACTCACGCCCCTGAATGACATGTGCTGGAAAAACATCATTGAGCGCATGGGAAAGGAAACCTTCACAGCCCTCCTGAATGATTCCGATCTGGTGGCTTTTGTGAACTGGACAATGATGCCCTTCATGAGTGAGATCTGGGACAAGGTGCAAAGTGAGATCCTGTCCCAGCAGGCACCCCCTGAAAAACACGCGCGTAAGGGCATTTTCTTTGACCTTTGTGACCCGCAAAAACGACCTAAAGGAGACATTCTGAAGGCCCTGCGCCTGATCGCAGGTTTTCAATCGCACTTTTCTGTCACCTTGGGACTGAACGAGAAGGAGGCACATGAGATCGGCGAAGTGTTGGATTTACACGCCTCGCATGACACCAGAGAGGCACTGATGGACCTGGTCGCCAAGCTGCATCAACAAATCAGTGTGGATACTATCGTGGTGCATCCAGTACGTTATGCACTGGCTTCAGATGGCGTTCAGGTGGTTGACGCAAACGGACCATTCATCCCTAATCCAGTCATCACCACGGGTGCGGGAGATCACTTCAATGCCGGATTCTGCCTTGGAAGACTGATGGGACTCAGCCATCAGGAATCCCTCGTCACCGGCGTCACTACCAGTGGATTCTATGTGCGCTCTGGCAAAAGCCCATCCATGGAGGACTTGATCCATATGCTGGAAAACTGGCCCAGCTGACAGGTGTCCCGCCCACAGTTAAGACTCACATCGTTCGATCCAGAAGCAGGGCGGATGGTGGATTCGGGTTACTCAGGGGCATGCGATCGAACGCCAAAGAGGCGTATGTCATCCAAATCTCCCGTATCATCGAAGGAACCAATACCAACCTGGCCCCATTGAAAGGTGCGATCATTGGCCCTCATCACTGGCTGAGCCATGTCATCCCAATAGACTTCGATCAAACCGCTACCCACCCTGCGCTTGATCCTGACGGTATGCCAGTCGCTGTCCCACGGGGTTCCAGGCGTTGTGAACGTTGAAATTTTTGTTCGGGGTGCCTCGTTGACAAGAAACACCTGATTGGCGTGATCATCGGTCTTTTGCCCAAGATGAACATAATAAAAATGCTCAGGATCCTGCCATCCAAAGAAAAGACACATGCTGCGATGCCCGTAGTCACGTTGTGTTGTGAGCACCCGGGCATATAGGTCAAAATCGCCGACAAAAATATCGTTCATCAGGCTGTAATTATGGGGACTGCGATGCTCAGGCTGATACCGACTCTGACGATGCAGGCTGTATACCTTACTGCCATCCTGGGAGATGATTCTCCAGGCATCGTCATCGGTAGGCGTCCAATCCGAAGCACCCTTCTCAAAGTCCGAAAACCTTAAAAGTGGAAAAATGGATGTTTCCTCGATCGGGTCGTTTTTCTTCTCACGCAGTGGCAGGGTTGCAAGCCTGGCCTTGCCGTTGATTTCGTCCATGGTAAAATCACGGCGATCAATCATTCCATCGCCTGCACGATGCACTTCAAGAACCACCTTGGGCGAAGCCCCGTGCGTATCAATATCAAAGACACTGAACATTTTTCCGGCGCCGTGGTTAAGAAACATTTCAGGAAGATTCGGTGTCGCATAACTTGAAGATCCAAGGGGACCCGAGGTGATCTCGATCACTCGTTGATTGATCTGATATCCGCCGGTAAAATGACGGTCACCGGATAGAAGTATCACTCCTTCAATGCGCGTCTCATCCAGCCACTTGAAAAAGGCACCTTGCTCACGCTTGAAACTGGTCCAGGAATCCCGGTGCCCGTTCTTCTGCCACTCACTTCCCGCTGCAACGAACTTGAGCTTGGCCTTGGAAGTCTGCAGTCCTTCCTTCAACCACTGCCATTGACGTTTCCCAAGCATCGTCTTGGTCCCATCATCCAAGGCACGATTCGGTGAGCGGTAATAGCGATCGTCCAGCATGAAAAACGCAATGTCCCCATAGACAAAATGATAATAGATACCTGGATTATGAGATTCTCCGTAGGAAGGGTTCGCCCACATGGATTTGAAGGTCTCCAAGGTCTCCAGCCGGCCTTCCACAGTACGATCACTGTCATTGGGACCATAGTCATGATCATCACAGATTCCATAGACTGCAGTGCGCCTTGCGATGTCCCTGAAACCAGCGATATGGCGATGGTCATAATACGCGGCGCGCTGCACATCGGGATCGGTCGAATCAGCATAATGATTATCACCCA
>JAAZXX010000434.1 GCA_014239995.1 Verrucomicrobiia bacterium | reverse complement strand
ATTCCATCGGGACTCACTTCGAAATCTCTGGAGGTGAGGAATCCATCCCAAACCCTGTTGATCGCGGACCTTTCGCATACATTGAACCACCCCGCCATTATCCACCTCGGACAAACCGGAGGCAGCAAAGAATCTCCCTATTTTGATATTGGCTACAAACACGGACAAGCCTTGCCACTGGGCAAAGCCAATATGGTTTTTGTCGATTCACACGTTGAAGGGCGGACCCTCTCGCAGACGAACGGGATCATTCTTAATTTCAGGGCAGATACAGCAGATAGCTCCCGTCGTTAATTGCTCCAACCTTGTTGGCAGAAAAACCCACTGGATACCATAGGCAAAGCAGTTGGTTCAGTTTTGACAAAGCGCTCGAACGATCGGTAACTTGATCAAGCATTTTATCTTATGATGAACCTGCAGTCTGGCGGGATGGTATGCCCTGAAACGGGCAAAAGATTAAAAGTGATCTTTAATGTCATATGATAGCTACAGACAGATCGAAGCTCATGCCAACCCAGTAAGGTCAGGCTCGTAACGAGGAAGTCTTTCGGATGGTAGCATCAATTGATGCTTCAGAAGGGCCGCGGGGTCACCTCCATCAGTGACATTGCCAGGGCGGTTGGGTTGACCAAGGAGGCCCTTTATCATCACATTCGGAGCAAGCAGGCCATGCTTTTTCAAATCTTGCACTTCACCATGAAGGGGCTTGAACGCGAGGTCATGGAACCGACGAAACAATTGTCGGATCCAGAGACACGGTTGCGGGAAATGACTCGAATGCATGTCCGTGGCCTTTTACAGCATGGAGGGTGCTTCCAACATCAACTGTGAATCTGGGATCTGATATCCAACAAATCGAGTTCACTCATCGGGTTGGACTCCTATTGCCTTATCCAGAATACCGCGAAAAGGAAGGTGAAAGCATCCCGGAAGAAGAATCTATTTTTGACCAGCCCTGCCTGCATCACTGGAGTGCGGATTTCAGGACCGAATTTCAAAGCCCGGTGAGATCAAAGAAAGTTATAATGACACCCGAGAATATCCAATTGTTGCTTCAGGTAATCTTCAAATCTGGCAAAGCATGTAGTTCGCCTGGTCAGGTATGAAGTTAATTGTCGGATGCTCAAACTGAGTCGTTCGATAAAGGAAGTGTTCAGGGTTTCCAAGTCGTCCAAATTTTGTAGATCCTTTTCAAAATCCCGTTTGTCCCCAATGATCATTCTACGATCTAACTTGGTGACGCGATCATTCCTGCGCGTCTTGATCACTTGTCCATAGAAGCATTTACCGAGGCATTTGCGTATGGTTCGTTCATGGAATCTGCCACCGTCCGTGGTGATGAGCGGAACACGTGGTGGATCTGTTAGTTTTCATATCAACTGTACGATGGACTTGGAGTTGTCGAAATTCCTGGATCAAATGATGGCTCCAGGCCAAAAACGTGACCAGACACCCATTGTGCCAAAGATTCATGAGGCCCTTCTTTTGTTTCCCGTAAAGGTCCGGAATTCAGCAGTTTGGATTTCCCGGATATCCACGTCCCGTGTGTTGTTCCGATTAAATTGCCGGCAGGATTTGCCTGCTTTATCCAAGCATCGATGGAACGGGTTCCAGGCAACGGATTGGACCGTGGATTTAGCCGATATGTCAACACCATCAACACGCATGCTGGCCACTTGGTGGAACTTGGATCTGGAATGTTGAATGTGGTAATAGGGAGTTCCTGAGGTGGATGAAAATGTGGTTCGGCATACCTGGTATGGATACCTTCTCCGGTTTCCCTCTTTGGTTTTGTCGTATCCATACGGGGAGGTTTTGACGGCGGAATTGCCCTTATGGCTTGAGGAATCTTGATTCGGACAAGTGCGACTCATGTTTTGGGAGTTGGAGAATAGATCTGTTTTTGTTTGATCAATGTCCAACTTCCTCAAGCGGAGCAGGGTGCATGGAGGATGGTGATGTTTCACGGTGGATTACTGAAGTCACTTATTTGAGGCTTGGTCATTCCTTGGAATTTCAACTAAGATAACATTGAATGAAGTGCCAAAATGTCCGAAGTGCCAAGGTAGTGCGACGTCGTATCGTCGGGTTCACCTTGATTGAGTTATTGGTGGTGATTGCCATCATAGCGATTTTGGCTGGCATGTTGCTACCCGCACTGAGTAGGGCCAAACAAAGTGCTAAGCGTATTGCCTGCCTGAGTAACATCAAACAAATGCTGATTGGAATGCACCTCTATAGTGAGGACTTTCCCAAGTATTTTTTCTATACGACAAGCATCGGTGATGATGGAGGGCCGGCCTCGCTCTATCCTAATTACATCAGTGATTTGAAGATCTTTATTTGCCCGAACACCAAGAATGTGATTCGAGAACTTGTGGGTCGCCAGGGTAAAATTCAGGATCTTAATAATAACGCCCCTGGAGGAGCCAAGGACAATAAAGGTGGGCATAGCTATGAGTTCTTCGGAATCTTCGAACTTGGTGAACGGGCAGGGAAAATAAAAAATCCTCTAACAGCTGCAGGCATTGAATCTCAAGCCGTCCTCGTTCTTGATGCGGATGATTCCGGCGAAAACAATTGCCCTGATGAAACCAATAATCATGGTCCGGCCGGGTGGAATTGGGGTTATGCCGATATGCATGCGGAGTGGATCACTTGTCGCCAAACAGCACATGCCATCACCAACGCCTGGATGACCACCGGCGCTGAATGTGACTGTGACATGGAGTAATCTTGTTGGCCCCCTTACGCGATTAAATGATTGCCAGAAATTATTTCCGGATTGAATCAATGGAAGAACCACGTCACCAAGCAGTGGGTTCAAGCATTTGGATTTTACAGGTTCATGGAACTTTGGATGCCCCTGAAACCCAAACAAGTAAGATTCAATAGACGCATATCAAACACCTGCATTTGGTAAGGGATGTTGCTACGGGCAAGTTGCATTCGGACAAATGAAACTCATCGCTTTGTAGTTTGACAATAGATGTGTTATTGGTTCAATGCATCTCCAACCTAAACAAGTGGAACAGGTAGTGTTTTCAACAACTGTGAAATTCCACAGCTGTTGAAAGAAGCGCTGAACTTATTTATCTATTTTTTTGATTGTTTGATTTGTTTTTTTGGCGAGTCTTTCTACGCGCTTCGCGGTCCGCTTTTCTTTTCGTTTTGTTGTTCGGAGTTGGTTCATCGGATACTCCCAGAACTTTCTTCAAACTTTTGGGCACCGTTACCGTTTTGCCCTTGATTTCGAGTTGTTTGACGATTTCGATCTGTTTGTCGATCTGGCCGGGTTCAGTGGCGTTCCCTCCTGGAATGAACTCTCCAAATGGACGGCCAATGACTTCGAGGTCCTGCTTCATGAGATGGCGCATCTCTCTAAGACGCGTGGCCTGGCCTTTATGATCAGCCAGGTTCTTCATTTCTTTCGGGTCCATGTTCAGGTGGTAGAGTTGATCTTCGTCAAAGAATCCGGGGCGATCTGCCCCTCTAACTCCGATGCCCAAACGTCCAATGTAGGACATGGCTCTAGGTAAGTTTTGCGGAGCGGCTCTCTTGATAGCAGTGATCTGTGCTTTGGTGTGTCGAACGGCGATGTAGGACCAATCCTTCGTGACCGTTGCCCGCGCAGCTCCCATTTCGAGATAAAGATGATCCCGCCAATCGTTGGCCTCTCCGTTTTTGAAAAGAGGAGTGAGACTCTGTCCATCGATCCGGTAAGAAAGCGGCTTCTCCGCATTTCCCAGTTCGAAGAAAGTCGGTACGAGGTCGATATTCTGAACCAGTTCTTCACACACCTGCCCTCCGGCTATTCCTTTTGGCCAACGCATGATCATGGGCACTTGACAACTGCCATGTGAAAAGACGGATGCTTTGCCATCGCGACCGTGATCCGGCGCAAAAATCACCAGCGTGTTGTCATCGATTCCGAGTTCCTTAAGCTTCCGGAGAATCGCCCCGAGCGAATCGTCGATCCACGCTTCACCAGCGACATGGCTGTTGGGATCGAATCCTTTTTCAGTGATTGTCTTGAGAAGCTCTGCGCGAGGTGTCATGACCTCAGGAAGACGATCAATCTCTCCCACTC
>JAAZXX010000433.1 GCA_014239995.1 Verrucomicrobiia bacterium | reverse complement strand
GACTTGCCAACCGACACTATCAGCGATGCATCCTACCTTGCTGCAGTCGATCGCTTGCTGGCTTCTCCCCGTTTTGGTGAACGTTGGGGCAGGCATTGGCTCGATGTAGCGCGTTATGCCGATTCCAACGGTTACAGCGTTGACGGTAAACGCACCATGTGGAGGTATCGAGACTGGGTCATCGACGCCATGAACAGAGACATGCCCTTTGACCAGTTCACCTTGGAACAAATCGCCGGAGACCTTCTGCCAGAGGCATCTCTGGACCAGATTATTGCCACCGGTTTTCACCGCAACACTCAGATCAATCAGGAAGGGGGCATCGACCGAGAACAATTCAGAATGGAGTCCATTTTCGACCGCATGGCCACCACCGGAGCTGCCTTCCTTGGTTTGACCTTAAGTTGTGCCCAGTGTCACGACCATAAGTTCGACACCATCTCCCAAGAGGAATATTACCGATTGTTTGCTTTCTTCAACAACCAGGATGAGCCTACAATTTCAGCACCTACCCAGCGGGAATCCCGTGCACTTACTCAATGGAAGGAACAATACGATCCAGTGAGGCAGCAACTCCGAACCCTGGAAAAGGAATTGCCGGACAAGGTGTGGAATTGGGAAAAATTTTTCGACAGGAAAGACACCGAACAGGCCCCTGAGGAAATTAGATCCATACTTACCAAGCTACCTTCCGAAAGGACCAAGGAAGACACCAAAAAATTAATACAGCATTTCAAGCAACACGACAGGGCCTACCTGCAGGTGAAGGCACATGTCGACGCGTTGAACAAGAAGAAACCTCGTGTAACCACCGCCATGGTGTTGAAGGAACGCACTGAACCTCGAAAAACACACCTGCTGGTCAAGGGCGATTTCACGCGACCTGATCGCGAGGTTCAACCAGGGGTACCAGCTTCGCTGCACCCGATGCCAAGCGTCGAGAACCCCAATCGCACCGACCTGGCCCGCTGGATTACCTCCTCCAGCAATCCCTTGACCGCCCGGGTGATCATGAACAGGGTCTGGCTGCAGTATTTTGGTGCAGGCATAGTCGAAACAGAAAATGATTTTGGGACACAAGGCACACGGCCACAGAACCCAGAACTGCTCGACTGGCTTGCCATCGAATGGATGGAATCTGGTTGGAGCCTCAAACATATACATCGCCTGATCCTCACCTCCGCCACCTACCGCCAATCCTCCAGAAATAGACAGGAACTCACGGAAAAGGACCCAACCAATCAACTACTCGGACGGCAGAACAGGATCAGAATGGAGTCCGAAATTGTGCGGGACGTCACACTTCAGGCTGCGGGCTTGCTGGAATCCCACATTGGCGGACCCAGCGTCCACCCTCCCCAACCCGAGGGTGTCATGGGCCTTGGGCAGGTACAGCGCTCATGGAAAGCAGATGCTGGCAGGAACCGATATCGCCGAGGCATGTATACATTCCTGTGGCGCGCGACGCCCCACCCTGCCCTCTCGGTATTCGATAGTCCGGATGCCTTCAGCAGTTGCACCAGACGGATTCGTTCAAATACCCCCCTGCAGGCATTGACCTTGCTCAACGACCCGGCATTCCATGAAATGGCCCTTCATTTGTCCCATATTATCCAGACACAGGGCGGTACCGATGACAGAAACCGCCTTCTCCTTGGATTTACCAGGTGTACGGCACGCAAACCGACAGAGGGCGAACTGCGGGCCCTGCTTGATTTCGTTGAAGTACAGCGCACCCAATTGAAGGACTCCCAGCTCAAACATACTGAGAACGACATCTGGATGGACGTTGCCCGCATCCTCCTAAACCTAGACGAAACCATTACAAGGGAATAACGCATGCAGGATTTTGACCCCGTCAACCAAGCCACCCAACTCGCCCACTTGACCCGGCGCCATTTCTTCAGCCAATGCAGCATGGGACTCGGTTCCATGGCCCTTGCCTCCTTGGCTCAGGGTGAGGCTGGCAACCTGGCCACGACGAATACATCCGAGACAAACCCACTTGTCGCTACCCCCCCCCTGTACCATCCAAAAGCCAAGCAGATCATTTATTTATTCATGGCGGGTGGACCTTCCCAGCTGGAGTTATTTGACTACAAGCCAACCTTGCAGCAATACAATGGCAAACCCATACCGGATTCCTACCTGGAAGGTAAGCGATTTGCCTTCATGGACAGCTCCTTCAAGGACAGGTCCACTTTGCTGGGCACGCGTCGCAACTTCAGACAGCACGGCCAATCAGGTATGTGGGTTTCCGACCTTCTCCCCCACACCTCCGGGATTGCCGACGAATGCACCTTTGTGCGCACCTGCAAAACAGAGCTCTTCAACCACGCCCCTGCCAAGCTTTTCATGAACACGGGGTCCGGTCAATTCGGGCGTCCAAGCATGGGGGCCTGGACCACTTACGGTCTTGGGAGTCCCTGCGAGGATCTTCCGGGATTTGTCGTGCTCCAGAGCGGACCACGAGGACCAAGAGGAGGTGCCGTCAACTGGGGTAGTGGTTTCCTCCCCACCGTGCATCAAGGTGTCCCCTTGCGAGGCCAGGGAGATCCGATCCTTAACCTGGCCACGCCAGATGGTATCTCACCACAGCGTCAAAAAAGAGTCATCGATACGGTCAAGGATATGAATCTCAAACGTCTTATCGAGACCGGCGACCATGAAATATCCACACGCATTGCAGCCTATGAAATGGCCTATAAAATGCAATCCAGCGCACCTGAACTGATTGATCTCTCCGGTGAGTCCAAGGAAACTCTGGACCTCTACGGGGTGGATTCCAATGATTCCAGTTTTGCCCGCAACTGCCTGCTGGCTAGACGGCTTGTCGAAAAAGGTGTCCGCTTTATTCAGCTCTATCACTCAAGCTGGGATAGCCATGGGGGTCCTGGAGAGACACTTCAAGGTGACTTTGAAAAGGTGTGTCGACAAATCGATCAACCCTGCGCAGCGCTCATCAAGGACCTGAAACGCAGAGGATTGCTCGAGGATACCCTTGTTGTCTGGGGCGGGGAATTTGGCCGAACGCCCATGGGTGAGAACCGGACCACCACAGGCCGCAACCACCATATCGATGCGTTTACAATGTGGTTCGCGGGGGGCGGTGTCCAGCCTGGCAATATTGTTGGGGAAACCGACGAACTTGGTTTTGATGCAGTTCGGGATCCTGCCCATACACATGACATCCACGCCACCATGCTTCATCTACTCGGTCTGGATCACAAGAAACTCACCTTCCGCTTCCAGGGGCGCGATTATCGTTTAACAGATGTCCACGGCGAGCTGCTCACCAAGATGTACTCCTAGTCCCATGGACCCCCTGATCCAGAGAACTGCAGACAAAAGACGCAGGTGGTTTGGCCTTCTCTACCTTCTCATTGCTGCCCTGATGCTCCTGTGGGGAACCACATTGCTTGAAACGCAACTCAAGGGATGGGGATTCATACTCTACTGGCTTGGCTGCCTGCTGATGACGCTGCTTGCCGCAGTGACCGCCTTGCTCGATATCTGGATCATCCGAATCAGAGCCCGCCAGCAACGACGAAAAATGCTCTCCAATGCCTTGCGCCCTGATGATCCAAGCTCCAAGACACCATCAGGAGAGACTCCCTGAACCGGTCTTGCTAATGCCGGAAGCCTGAGAAACAATCCGTGATCCAAGTCCTTTATGTCGCCACGCTTTTTCAAAGTGCTTTACTCCTGTTCTGGATCCAGCCTCTAGCAGGAAAGGCCTTGTTGCCTGGTGTGGGTGGCAGTGCCATGGTCTGGCAGACCTCGCTTGCCTTTTTTCAGTTCACCTTGCTTGCCGGTTATACCTACGCCCACTGGCACGCTCGTTCCGGGCGCATGAAAATACAGGGATGGGTACACATTCTCCTGGTTCTAATGGCCTGTGCCGCCCTGCCGCTGAGCTCCGGTTTGATGGCGCCTGGCAGCGAAGCACCCACAGACACCCTGCCGCTGATGGTTTGGACGACCCTCCTCAAGGGACTCGGCATTCCCCTGCTGGTCCTTTCCTGTCACTCACCTTTGCTTCAATGGTGGTGGAGCCGAGGGAGGCATCCCGGTTCGGGTGATCCCTATTACCTTTA
>JAAZXX010000432.1 GCA_014239995.1 Verrucomicrobiia bacterium | reverse complement strand
ACGCTTTCTGGATGGATTTAGTTTGATGCAGCAATTGATAGAAGACTCGCTTCCCTTCCCTTCGGGACACTAGAAACCCCTGGTTTTGCAACTGTCCAAGATGTGTGCTGATGCGCGACTGCCCCATGCGGGTCACGATCTGCAATTCGTTTACCGAAAGTTCATCACTCGACAACAAGACGACCAACCTCAATCGGGTTGGATCTGCCAATACGCGCATGGAGGGGACAATGTCACTCATAAACCGCAGGTTCCATCAACGGACACAAAGCCAGCCTGTCTGGCATGTTATTATCATTAATCCATTGACCTTCATTGAACTTGAATTATCATCAAATCAAGATACGTTAATATGAACGTGTAAGCCACTGTAAACACAGCCAATCATGAGCAGCAATTATATTTTTTCATCCGAATCTGTCGGCGAAGGACACCCTGACAAGGTGTGTGACACCATATCAGATGCTATCTTGGACGCTTGCCTCGCACAGGACAAGAAGAGTCGCGTTGCCTGCGAGACGTTCGTCAAAAGTAACATGGTCGTCATCGGCGGCGAGATCACCAGCAAGGCAAAACTGGATTACAACACGATCGTCCGAAACGCCATAAGGGATATTGGTTACGTCAATAATGACGATGTGTTTCACGCTGATAAGGTCTTTATCAACAACTACCTTACCAGCCAAAGTGCGGATATTTCACAGGGCGTCGACGCGAAGGCCGCCAAGGGAAAAGCAACCAATGAGCAAGGTGCCGGCGATCAGGGGTTGATGTTTGGTTATGCCTGCGACGAGACACCGGAACTGATGCCCGCTCCCATCATGTTTGCTCATCGTGTGGGACGTGCCTTGACCCGTATTCGCAAAAGTGGCAAGGCGAAGTGGCTGAGGCCAGATGCCAAGTCCCAATGTTCAGTGCGCTACGAAAAGGGTCGCCCTGTCGCGATCACCAGCGTTGTGGTGAGCACCCAGCACACGGAAGATGTATCGCACAAGCAAATTCACGATTTCATTGTCCAAAAGGTCATTCAAAAGGTATTGCCCAAGGAAATGCTGAACAAAAAGACGCAGTATCTTATCAACCCTACTGGACGCTTTGTTGTTGGAGGCCCACAAGGTGATGCAGGCCTGACAGGGCGCAAGATCATCGTTGATACCTACGGTGGCATGGGACGCCACGGCGGGGGTGCGTTTTCAGGTAAGGATCCTAGCAAGGTGGACCGAAGTGCCGCCTACATGGGGCGGTATGTCGCCAAAAACGTGGTAGCAGCTGGATTGGCTTCACGTTGTGAAGTCCAGTTCGCTTACGCAATTGGGTATCCGGACCCCGTCTCAATCTCTGTGGATACCTTTGGCAGTGGCGACTTCACAGACCATCAAATCGCGCAGGCAGTCCGGAAAGTATTCAGTTTCAAACCTGCGGACATCGTGCGGCAATTGAAATTACTTCGCCCTATCTACGGTGCGACAACCAATTACGGCCACTTTGGCAAGGTGGAGGATACCAAGATAATCACATGGGAACGCACCGATAAATCGAATGCCCTCAAGAAGGCCATTCGATCGTAACCTTATTCAAGGGATTTTTATATTACATTACCACTATGAGTACGATAACTGAAGAAACCACCAACTCCAAGGATTTCAAGGTCGCCGACCTTGAACTCGCCGAATGGGGTCGTAAGGAGATCACCATTGCTGAAAAGGAAATGCCAGGACTGATGGCCATTCGTGAAAAGCACGCTGTCGGCAAGCCGCTTGCAGGGGTGCGTGTCACTGGATCCTTGCACATGACCATCCAGACAGCTGTCCTGATTGAGACCCTCGTCGATCTGGGTGCCACTGTCCGGTGGGCCAGTTGCAATATATTTTCCACGCAGGACCATGCAGCTGCCGCGATTGCGGAGACGGGTTGTCCCGTGTTTGCCTGGAAGGGAGAAACGCTGGAAGAATACTGGTGGTGTACCTACAAGGCCTTGTCTCATCATGACGGTCTTGGCCCCCAATTGATCGTTGATGATGGGGGAGACGCCACCTTGCTCATTCACAAGGGGTATGAACTTGAAGATGGCAGTGACTGGGTGAATACCCCTTCGGAAAGCCACGAGGAACAGATCATCAAGAACCTGCTCAAGGACGTTCACAAGGAAAACCCCTACCGATGGCATGAGATGGTCAAGGAACTCAAGGGTGTTTCAGAGGAAACAACCACGGGTGTGCACCGACTCTACAAGATGCAGCAGGAAGGAAGCCTTCTCATCCCAGCGGTCAACGTCAATGATTCGGTTACCAAGTCCAAGTTTGACAATTTGTATGGCTGCAGGGAATCCTTGGCCGACGGCATCAAACGGGCAACGGACGTCATGATGGCTGGCAAGGTAGTGGTCGTGGTTGGCTATGGAGATGTCGGTAAGGGCTGTGCACAGTCCATGCGGGGTTTTGGGTCACGCGTCATTGTTACCGAGGTTGATCCCATCAACGCCCTTCAGGCTGTGATGGAAGGATTTGAAGTCACCACGGTGGAAAAAACACTTGGCGAGGGTGACATTTATGTGACAACCACAGGCAACAAGGATGTCATCACACTGGAACACATGCTTCAAATGAAGGACCAGGCGATTATCTGTAACATCGGACACTTCGATAACGAAATCCAGGTGGAAAAACTGAATCAACACCCAGGTGTTGAAAAGGTGACAGTCAAGCCACAAGTGGACCAATATTTTCTCGAGGACGGGCGATCCATCTTCATGCTTGCCGAGGGTCGGTTGGTCAACCTGGGATGCGCAACAGGACACCCTTCGTTTGTCATGTCCAACAGTTTTGCAAACCAGACACTGGCCCAGCTGGATCTCTGGGAAAAAAGAGACCGCAACAAGCCCAGCGTCTATGTGCTACCCAAGTTATTGGATGAGGAAGTCGCACGCTTGCACCTTTCAAAGCTCGGTGTTCAATTGACCGAATTATCACCTGAACAAGCTGAGTATTTAGGTGTTCCAGTGAAAGGCCCCTACAAGCCTGAGCATTATCGGTATTGATTCCGTATGATTCCGGTGGAAGGGGCTGGTATGAAACCAGCCCCTTCCGCTCTCCAATTCCTGGGAATAATTTTTCAGCTTCGTTCATTCAGTTGATGACAGCGTGAGAGCTTGATACGGGAAGGTCACTCATCATGCGCCTATACCCGGGACCTCAAGGAAACCTGGCCATAGAGCTCATGATTCCACAGGAAAAAACCATGCTTCAGAGTCTTCCCCCCTGCCCTTCAAGTCCCAATTGCGTTTGCAGTCACGACCTTGACTCAAGACATTTCATCGAGCCGATTCACTTTCACGAACCTGCGCTCGAGGCATGGGAAAGATGGCTTGGCCTCCTGAGAAAATCCCCAGGCCTCGTCTCCTTGCATACAACTGACGACACCGCTCGCATTGTTTTTCAAACACGTCTATTCCGGTTCAAGGACGACTGTGCATGTGTTCTCGATGCCGAGTCCCAGGTCATTCATCTGAGGTCTGCTTCACGCTTGGGTTACTCGGATTTCGGGGTCAACCGCAGGCGCCTGGAACATTTGCGTTCCCTTTTTGCAAGCACCTCCAGGTGAGGATCTCACCTCGAACTGAGCACCTCCCAGGTGGGACAATGGGTAAACGGGTGGTTTCAGGGGAACGATAAGCCGAATTTTGTCTTTCCTGACTTGCAGGAGAGAGGATCATTTATCTGAGCGACCCTACCCGGAACCTCGTTCGAGTAGACGAACATGGGGCGGGCAACCCCAAGGTTCCCTATTTGGCCTTGCACCCGATGGGGTTTACCAAACCTCTTGGATTACTCCTTGAGCGGTGGTCTCTTACACCACCTTTTCACCCTTACCCAACCAAGGCTGGGCGGTATATTTTCTGCTGCACTGGCCGTCGACAGATTCTCGCGAATATGCCTCCCGCGTGTATCCAATCCTTGATAGGTGGTTACGCGGCATCGTGCCCTTTGGAGTTCGGACTTTCCTCTTACCGATACGCGACCGGAAGCGATCCCCTGTCCCCCTGAAACCTTGTTCAAGGTAACGTTTACATGCGGTAAAACAAGCAGGAAGAACCCTTACCTCTTT
>JAAZXX010000431.1 GCA_014239995.1 Verrucomicrobiia bacterium | reverse complement strand
GGGTAATGACCCGGCATGAGCCGGGCTTCTTTGGTTTCATAAGCAGGTTCCTCCCTTTGAATGTCATTTTGATTGCCAATCAGTAACTGGGCTGCGTCTTTTGAACGGTCAGGCCGTGTTTATTCTTTTCCCTTGAATCCATTCTCTTAAAACACCATGTCCAGACAAGAGCGATGCCTCGGGGACGATGGGTGGTGACAAGACCTGTTCGGTCTTCCTTATTGGTCTTTCGATGGGTCCGGACCTTTCATCATGGGTTCCAGGATCACGCCCTCGGAGAGGCCGTCCAACTGTGCCTGAACGGATTTGGAGCGAGCTGCAATGAAACGTTTGATTGCATTGACTGGCCTGATGAGGCCTTCGGTTTTTTTGGGCGGAGGGCCTTTGTCATTGCTGACTGCTTCCAGAAAGCGGCGATAGCGCATGGGATTGTCATGCTCTATGGGATCCCGAATGACCGATGCAATAATATCAATTTGCGGTTCCAGAATCGTCGAGTTAAACGCGGTGGCAAGCAGGTTCTCAAGATGTTTTCGATACAGGGTGCGAAATGCCTCTACCTTCATGACGCGCTGCAGCAGGAGATGTTGACCGGTCCACGGGTGCCAGATGCTTGCCTGGTCACGTTCGCTGGCGGTCCCAACATGGGGGAAATCCCCCCAGGCATGATCGAGGTCCCATGGGATAAACCCGAACAAGTTGGTTTTCGGATCAAGATACATGTAGAAATTCTGCCCGTTCGTGAGAAAACCATCGTAGGAGGATATGAGTACAATGGACGCAAGATAGCGAGAAAATTGATCCAGATCCAGGAACTCCCCGACCCGTTGATCAAAGGTTTCATCATTATCATGCGTCAGGCTCCTGGCAAAGTCGATGACCCGTTGTTTCTGGTATTCGCTGGCAGATGTCTTCAGATCATAGATACCCTCATAGGCGGACCATTCTTCACCAAGGTATTGGAATAAATACGGTGTGACTGGTTTGAAGACAGGGGTTTTCTTGTTACCAAACCTATCCTTTGCAAAACGTGCATCGATGTTCTCCAGCACGAGGTAGAAACCGTAGGGTCGTGGGGGCTCGGTATCGTGAACCTTGATGGTGATCCAGGCGTAAGCTGTCCGGGGTGCAGCTACGCCAGCTGAGCGAAAAAGGGCATACCCCAACGCGTCATGCATGAAGGTGGCATCCTCGATGAGGTTGTTGAAATTAAGCCGATCCATTCCCATCAGGACCTGGCCTTGCGCATGTTTATTCAGGTCGATCTTGATCGGCTGCTTTTGACCATAGAGGGAAGTGACGTAGGTGCCGTTTCCTCGATAGCGTGTGGCAATGTTCGTAAACGATTGTTTACCGAAAACAAGCGTCGCGGTGGTCCAGTTAAATTGGATTCCAAGCACCCCTGAAAGTCCGCTCCGTTTGGCATGTGGGTTTCGAAGGACAATGTTCCCGTCGTCGCTAAAGATTTTGACAGGCTTGATCTTGCTCGGGCGTATACCTTTCCATTGCGTCGGCGTGAATGTGAAGTCAGCTCTCCATATGTTTGTCGGGCCAAAGAGGTCATCGCGCTTCTGAAGGCTGCTTGTCAACAGACCTTGCTCATTCCAGACACGTGGAGGCAATCCCAGTTCAGGAGCCTCTTTGAGTACTTCACGAGCGCCGAATTGAACCATCCATGCCATGAAATGCCCAGTTTCCCATGCCCAGAATATGGACAAGCCCATCGCTGCGATGAGAAGAAAGAGGCATCCTACCGTCCATGCCATATTTTTGAGCCGGCGTTGCGAGTGAAGCCATGACCACTTTGTAAGAATATCGCGTGCCATCGCGTGTATATCCTTTTGAGGGGCGGCTTGTGCGGCGATTGTCCGGGGATCCAAACCCTCCAATCCTTCTGGCTGTTCGATCAAGAAATCCAGGGTGACCTGTGCAGGATCCAGGTCAGGCAAAAGATCTTTTTTTCGAGTTCTTTTTTTCAGTCTTCGGAAACCCCTGGTGATCCACTTCTCCCTTTTTTGAGACCATGGGGGGATGGAAGATGCGGCCATCGAAGCATCACCCTTGCCAAGGGTGTGTGTGACCAACGCGTCACTGTATTTTGCGGGCAGTGTGTTCAGCGCCTGCAGGATGCCTTGCTGCGGTTGCGATGCCGGTGTCAGGGGGGGGTGATTTCGTTTCCATTCCCTGACGCCATAAACGCTACTTCGAACCAACCATCCCGGAAGGGATGTTTTTTTCGATAGACGCGGTAAACGCCGGGCCAAGGCCTGGAATACCGCATGGATCACTGTCCGCATGCCCTCGGGATCCTCCATCTGGGCCTCCGTTGCTGCAGTGACCAGTTGGAGATGACGGGAAATAATCGGCTCGAAGTCCTCAGGACACCGCGACTTGCGAAACTTGGCAACTAACTCTTTGTCCGTCATGGATGTCTTTTGGTCCGTATCGATAGGGGGCACGTATCCAGCCTACAAATCTGTTTATCCGATGTCCAATAAAGGTTTTGTGACTGCTCGATACGGTTGTTCAATCTGTCCGAACATGCGCACGCTGTGGCAAGGAATGGCGTGCTTGGGCACACTTGAAACTTCCAAGTGTTATGGTGGATATGCAGTTGTGATCCAGCCGTCAAACCAGGTAGGATATTTCATGCAATCTTCCGGATCGATTCCTGCGGACGCCCAGGTTGTTGTTGTGGGTGGTGGTATTGCTGGATGCAGCGTGGCTTATCATCTTACCCAGTTGGGGTTTTCGGATGTCATCCTGCTCGAGCAAAAAGAGCTGGCTGGCGGAACAACCTGGCATGCGGCAGGGATGGTTGGACGTCTTCGTACCTCCAACAGTCTTACCAAGATCAACCAATACAGCGCTGAGCTTTATGCCGGGCTTGAGGAGGAAACCGGCCATTCCACCGGTTGGCAGCAGGTAGGAAGTCTGGTGGTGGCAACATCCGATGCACGGATGGTTCAACTCCATCGTACGGCGGCCATGGCCGAATACCTGGGGGTAGGGGTTGATATGATCGACGGATCGCAGGCTGGTGAAAAATGGCCCTTGATGCATACCGAAGATATCAAGGGAGCCGTCTGGTTGCCAGGGGATGGCAAGGTGATCCCCAAGGAGACGACGCTCGCACTTGCAAAGGGTGCAGAGAACCGCGGAGCAAAAATATATGAAAACGTGGAAACGCTCAAGATACTGCATCAAAAGGGGAGAGTAACGGGCGTCGAGACGAATCGAGGTTCCATTAGGGCTGAATATGTGGTACTTGCCTGTGGGATGTGGTCCAGACACCTTGGAATGACCTGTGGGGTCTCGATTCCACTGGCACCCGTGGAGCATCATTATGTCGTGTCCGAACCCATTGAGGGGGCGTTTGACGCACTTCCATGCGCTCGTGATCCTGATGCCACCATTTACTTCAGGGGCGAGCAGAATGCCGTTCTGCTGGGTGCTTTCCAGAAATACACCAAACCTTGGTTGAGGGATCCCATTCCGTCGAATTTCTCTTTTGAACTCCTGGAAGCAGACTGGGAAAAGTATCAGCAACCCCTCCAGGCTGGGGAGTGGCGCATTCCAGCGCTCAAGGCATCTGGTTATGCCAAGTTCGTGAATGGACCTGAGAGCTTTACGCCCGATAACCAGTTTTTGCTGGGAGAGACCCCTGAGCTCCGGGGTTTGTTTGTTGCTGCCGGTTTCAACTCTGCCGGTATCGCCTGTGCGGGAGGCGCCGGAAAGTATCTGGCGGAATGGATGAGTGAGGGGGAACCGACCATGGATCTCTGGTCAGTGGATATCCGCAGGTTTGGGCGTTGGGCCAATAATCGGACTTTTCTGCGCGATCGCATCACCGAGGTGCTTGGCCTCCATTATCAGATGGCGTGGCCGAACAGGGAATTTGAAACAGGGCGCGGAATACGGAAAACCCCCATTCATGGACGGCTTCATTCCGCAGGGGCGTGTTTTGGCAGTAAAAGTGGCTGGGAGCGTCCAAACTGGTTTGCGGTCGCGCCTGGTAAATCCGAGGTGACTTATGCCTTCGACAGGCAGAATTGGTTTGAGATGCATGCGCAAGAACACCTGGCAACACGTCAAACCCTTGCACTTTT
>JAAZXX010000430.1 GCA_014239995.1 Verrucomicrobiia bacterium | reverse complement strand
CAACGGCTGACTGACCAGCATTAAGGCATATTTTCAGCTTGCTTTTTACGAAGCCTTACCCCATTGGTTTCCACGACCGCTCATCATCAGTAGAGGGCTTACTGCTTCCGCTCGGCAACATCACTCCGAAGAAGGGGGGCAGCGTGAAAGGGCATAAATGCCGCTTTCACGGGTTATGGATGAAGCAGATCTGGGCAGACCCACCAAGGCTATCCGCGTCGTGCATACATTACTCTAGAGCTCGTCTTTGATACGTTCCCAAATGGGAACAGAGCCAGGATAAGTAAGCACCATTACCATGTCATTCGAAAAACTGAATCTAGACGAACGTCTACTCAAGGCAGTCGCAGCCTGCGGCTTTGAAAAACCAACTCCCATCCAGGAACAGGCTATTCCTGTCATATTGGACGGAGAAGATCTGATGGGGTCAGCCCAGACCGGCACGGGTAAAACAGCAGCCTTCGTGCTCCCGATCCTTCATCAGCTAATCAATCGCCCCCCCGTCAAAAAGGGTATCGGTCCGCGATGCCTGGTCGTGGGACCCACCCGGGAACTCGCACAGCAAGTCGAGAAAGACACAACCACGTTCACCAAGTTTATCAATATCAAGCAAGGGTCCGTGGTCGGAGGTGTATCCTACGGGCCACAAATTCAGATATTAACGCGTTCTCTGGACGTGCTCATTGCAACCCCGGGTCGCCTCCTGGATCACATGGGACAGGGACGGGTTGATTACTCAAGACTCGAATTTCTGGTATTGGATGAAGCTGACCGTATGCTCGACATGGGTTTTATTGGGGATATTCGCAAGATTGTCGGGGCCGTTCCTGAAGCACGACAGACCCTGCTCTTCTCAGCTACACTGGAGGGCCCTGTCCTTCGAATGGCTAAAACATTTCTGAATGAACCCGAGTCGATTCAACTCACCACCAACCAACAGAACCACGACCAAATCGACCAGAGAATCCACTGGGCTGACGACGTCAAACACAAGCATAATCTTTTGAGGCATTATGTGGCGGAAGAGGAATTGAGCCAGGCACTTATATTCACCGCAACCAAGCGTGGTGCGGATGAATTAGTGAATCAGCTCAATCGAAAGGGTCAAAAAGCTGCGGTGATGCATGGAGACCTTCGGCAATCAGCTCGCAAGCAAACAATGGATGAGATGCATCACGGGAGAATCAAGCTGTTAGTCGCGACCGACATCGCAGCCCGTGGACTGGACTTCAAGAATATAAGCCATGTTTTTAATTTTGATTTGCCCAACTCGGCTGAAGATTACATTCACCGTATTGGCAGAACCGGTCGCGCCTCAGCATCCGGCACGGCCATCTCGCTTGTATGCCGCAAGGACTGGGACTACCTGGTCAGCATTGAGCGTTTGACGGGCAAAAAATTGAAACGGGATATGATTGAAGGTTTAGAACCCATATCCAAGGAACCAAAAATCCGCTCCACCCTGGGCAATGCGGGGCGCTCGTGGAAACCAAGCCGACGTGGCAGTCTGAAGCGGCGCCTGCGCTGATACGCCTTTCTTGGCACCCGGCATATTCATGTAACAAACAGCAAGGCTGGAAGGACATACCGTTTTCCTTCCCTTGGTTGAAACACCAAGACAGAGTCTACTTGTCATGCGGAAATACTGGAATTTGATCGTCAACAAAAGGCGGTTCTGATACCGCAAACTTGTGAGCATCCGTTACACATGGAACCAAGATATTCAAGAAGCAGCTCTTGAACTGTGGAACTATCACTGCTTGAGAAAAGCGCCTGCAGCCGCCGAGTTTATCCTGATTCTCGGCAGCCATGACCTGCGCGTAGGGGATCGCGCAGCAGAACTTTATCACCAGGGACTTGCCCCTCTGCTACTGTTCACTGGGGGTTACGGCAACTGGACAGAGGGGATCTTTGAACGGCCTGAGGCAACATTAATTTCACAACGTGCCATGGAACTCGGAGTTCCATGGGATCGAATACTCATCGAGCCTCGTGCTTCCAATACCGGAGAGAATATCCGCTATTCAAAAGCTCTGCTCCATGAGAAGCAGATTGTCGTGCATCGAGGTCTTGCAGTTCAAAAGCCTTACATGGAACGTCGAGCGCTTGCTTCTCTCCGCAAGCAATGGCCAGAGATCTGTTGGCAAATCACATCACCAGAACTGGATTTCCATGCGTATTGTGACCAGGAAATCACAAGAGAACTTGTCACCGAAATCATGGTGGGAGACCTGCAGCGCATCATGGAGTATCCCAAGCTTGGATTCCAGATGACACAGGAGCTGCCATCCTCTGTCTTGTGTGCGTATGAGTTTCTGATCCAACAGGGTTACTGTGGTCATCTCATGGGTAATTAGCCACGACACCTCCAAGAAACGTGCTGATCAATACGAACCGGCCACGGATTCTGAAATCTTTTTCACGTGGATCACCGAAGTTACGGAAGTCTCATCCTGGCAAGGCAGACTCCCTCAGGGCGGCACCTGTATGACTACCTGCATGTTCCTGAACCAGGCCAGGCGGACCGCAAACCACCAGGCGCCCTCCTCCTTCACCGCCTTCAGGTCCAAGGTCAATAATCCAATCTGCACTTCTGATAACATCAACGTGGTGCTCAACCATTAAGACGGAATGCCCCTCGTCCACAAGTTCCTGAAAAAGTTCCAATAACACCTTTACATCCTCGAAATGCAGTCCCGTGGTGGGTTCATCGAAAACATAGAGGCAGTGCTTGGGGCCAGACCGCATGTTGGATATCTGGGTAAGATGCCTTACGAGTTTCAAGCGCTGACTTTCTCCACCACTGAGGGTATTGACCGGTTGCCCAAGTTTGAGGTAGCCCAATCCCGCCTTCTGCAGCCATTGCAGCCCTTGGACAGCCTTTTCGACAGACCTGGTCAGAGGCAGTGCGTCTATGAAACTCAGGGCCTCATCAACCGTCGCTTCGAGCATATCGGCAATGCTCCATTCGCATCGACTCGATCCTTCATCATCTGCCAGGGTGGCCGATAGCTTGACCTCCAACACCCTGGCTTGATACCGCGTGCCATCACATTCCGGACAACGAATGTAGACATCGCTCAGAAATTGCATCTCGATTTTCTCGTAACCAACACCACGACAGTGCTCACATTGTCCACTACGGGCATTGAAACTGAAATTCCCTGATTTAAATCCTTTTTCCTTCGCACTGGGCACCCCCGCAAACAAATCCCGAATGGCATCAAACGCACCCACGTAAACAGCGGGGTTTGACCTTGGAGTACGTCCAATGGAGGACTGATCCACCAAGACGGTCTCATCGATGGACTCAAATCCCACCAGGATCGTTTTTTTAGAATTATCCTTTGGTTTCGGAGGGTTTACGTGATCAACATCTTCAAATGTTTTTTCCAAGGCCAGATCCTGATTCAGAGTGTCCTTAAGCAGGGGGATCAATACATCACGCACCAGGGTGGTTTTTCCCGATCCACTGACACCCGTGATGCACACAAGGCGTTTAAGAGGTATTTCAACGGTAACATGCTTGAGATTATGCTTGGTCGCATTTTTGAGTTTGAGCCATTGGACATGTCTCTTGGGACGCACGGCACGCCCTCTGAAAGCCTGGATCCGCCGCTTACCGGAGAGATATGCTCCGGTAAGTGAATGTCTTGAATCACGCAATTCAGAAAGGTCGCCCTGAAAAACCAAACTCCCACCTGAGGATCCATGACCTGGTCCAATATCAACGATCTGGTCAGCGGCTTCGATGATCTTGGCTTCGTGCTCGACCACCACGACCGTGTTTTGCTGATCCCGCAACTGCTGAAGTATCCCTATCAGGCGGTCGGTATCGCGCGGATGCAGACCCACACTTGGCTCATCCAGAACATAAAGGGCATTAACAAGCCGGGAACCAAGACAGCTCGTAAGATTAACGCGCTCTGTTTCCCCCCCCGAAAGACTGCGAGTAGGGCGGTCGAGCGTGAGGTAATCCAACCCTACTTCGACTAAAAAATTTAATCTTGAATGGGTTAAAGGAGGCCATATAAAAGGATCCAATACTAATAATGTATCAGCAACAATTTCAATAAAGGAAGATGAATGGGATGAAGTAGGTCACTGGATGTGGAAAA
>JAAZXX010000042.1 GCA_014239995.1 Verrucomicrobiia bacterium | reverse complement strand
GAGGATGGATGCGATCATGGAAGCCGATGGAAGATCCCTGCTGGACCACACCCTGTTCACCTACGGTTCGGGACTGGGGGATGGATCAACACATCAGTACAATGATTTGCCGATCATTGTCGCCGGGAAAGGTGGCGGGGCATTCAGGACAGGGCTTCATATCAACATGCCTGAGGGCACCCCCTTGGCAAACCTGTGGCTGACACAAGCCAGGGCCATGGGGCTGAAGATGCCACGGTTTGCCGATAGCGCCGGCGAAATCAAGGCCTTGAAGGCCTGAAGGCACCTGCGCACAACCGAAAGCCTTTCACTTGATCCCGCAGGAAAAAACCTCATGGAAATGGCTCCATCGTCATGCTCCCGGGTCTACCATCAGGGCTGCTCCAGCACGTTGCGACACACCCCCCTTTTGGAGGCCTGGACAAAGCTCAAGACACGCTGACTTGGGGGTGAGGTAAATAATTCCATCCCCTGAATCACGGCATCACTCATCCCCAATTTTCCCGAGTAAAGGTGGCGGTACAGTTGTTTGAGCTCCGTGCGTTCCTCGATCGTGAAACCGGCACGGCGCAGGCCAACCGAGTTAAGACCACATACCGTGTTGAGGGCCCTGGACATCATGAAGGGCGGCAGATCCTTGCTGAGACCAGCCCCTCCCTGAATCATGGCAAGCGTTCCAACACGGACAAATTGATGCACGCCACAATTGCCCGCAAGTAAGACACGATCCTCAACGATCACATGGCCACCGATCAGCGCTCCGTTCACCAGGGTATTACTGTCTCCGATCCGTGCGTTGTGGCCCACGTGGGAATGAGCCATGAAGAAATTACCCGCACCAATGACCGTATCCTCCTCAGGAGTATTGGAGCGATGCACCGTCACGTGCTCCCTGAAAATGTTATAAGAACCGATACGTACCCAGGTGGGTTCATCTTGATACTTCAGATCCTGGGGAGCATCGCCTACCACCGCTCCAGCATGAAACCGGCAACCCGCACCAATCTCAAGGTTGCCAACCAGGTGCACATGTGGACCAACCAGGCACCCTTCCCCGATCCTCACACCTTCTTCAATCACGGAGTATGGCCCCACGCTGACGCTCGAATGAAGTTCAGCCTTGGGGTGCACAACAGCAGTTGCATGTATCGACATGCCCTAACTGTAAAAATATCCCAGCTCACGTAAAGAAACGAAATCACGCGTTTCCCGTCGCGTGGCCTTGCCGAGAATCAAGTGATCCAACACCTCGATGTGCATGATCTTGCCCGCACGAATGAGATCACGGGTGACTTTGATATCCGCTTCGGAGGGTGTCGGATCACCAGAAGGATGATTATGGGCCAGGATAATCGCCGATGCCTGGTGCGCCACCGCTGCACGAAAGACCTCGCGTGGATGAATCAATACCGCATCAAGGGTTCCCCGCGTCATCTCGATAACACGAATCAACTTACGACGTGTATTCAGCAGAAGGACCTGGAAATGTTCCACCTCGCGCATGCAGGCATCCTCCCTCAGAACATCTGCTACCCGATCAGGCGTATCCAGCAAGGGAGCCTCTGCCTGATGCTCCCTTGCGACACGACTGGCCAAGGTAAAGGCGGCTTTCAAGGTCATTGCCTTCTCCGGTCCAATACCGTTCACCTTTTGGAGTTCTTCAGGATCAGCGCATGCCAATCGATGCAGTGAGCCAAAGGAAAGCATCAGCTGTGTTGCCACACCCACTGCAGAACACCCCTTGAAACCGGATCGCAGGAGAATAGCAATCAGCTCAGTATTGCCAAGAACCTCCGCTCCTTGCGACAAAAACCGCTCCCTCGGACGCTCATTCAAGGGCAAATCCTTGATTCGTAGGTTTGGTTGCATGATGTTTACTTCCACCACTGAATCAGGCCCTTGCAAAAGGACAATCCAAAGATGCTCAAAACCGATGGTTTAATGCCTTACTGGAAGGTCGCATTTTATTCCTCGAAGATGGGTTTCTTGTAAAATCGCATCCATCCAGGACAAGGGAACGAGGAGGTGGCGAAGGCACATGACACGGGATATGGCCACCTGGCATTTTACCAAAGGGGATCCACATGGGACATGCAGAGAAAGGAACAGGCCCTTTTCAAATGCATCCAGCGAAGTTTCTTTGACGACTTCACCGATGGCACCCCAAGGGTCCTGCAATATGTAGAAGCATCCCCGTCAGAAAGGGATCAGCATCTGACATGAAGTCAGGGTATGGGCCACTCCTCGACCTCGGTACGAGCACCCGCCATAAAACCAGTCATTTGCCTGATCACATCAGGCTTGGCATCAGCCAGGTCTCTTGTCTCACCTGGATCAATGAACAGGTCGTAGAGTTCCAATGGCGAATCAAGTCCGTGACGCACCCCTTTCCAGCGCCCCATGCGTACTGCTTGGTGAAAACCCTGCTCGTGCATTTCCCAATAAAGGGGTAGGTGTGGGAGCCTCTCACCCTTCAAAATCGATCCAGCCATGGAACTACCGTCCAGCCCTGTCGGAGGACGTATGTCAGCGAGGTCTGCAATGGTGGGGAAAACGTCCCAAGCCGCCCAAACCTGATCACTCACCACCCCCTGCTGAATACGCCCCTTGCATCGGACAATCATTGGAGACCGAATTCCCCCCTCGTATAGATCACGTTTGATCCCACGAAAAGGTCCCGAAGACTTGAAGAACCGAGGATCCACACCATCCCGGTCGTGAGGACCGTTATCACTGCAGAAGAATACCATCGTGTCCCTGGAACCTGGCAAGGCATCCACGGCATCCAGGATCTTGCCCACATCTCGATCCAGACGGTAGATCATGGCTGCTAGCATTTTTTGGGGTTCTGGCCAGTCAGTGTCCTTGTAGGGCTTGGTGGTAGGAGCCACCACACGTTGATGAGGCAAGGTAGAGGCTAGGTAGAGGAAGAAGGGATGTTTACGAGGTGTCTTGATGAAATTGATGGCGGCCTCCGTGAACTTGTAGGGTATGTAGAGACCCTTGTTTCCATTTCCGTTTTCCTCAAAGCGGGTCAGCACTTGATTGCGCCACAACACTTCAGGGTAATGATCGCAGGCATTCTTTCGATTTAAAAAGCCGAACCATTCATCAAATCCCTGCAGGTTGGGAAGTCCTGTGGAACCTGCTTCCCCGAGGCCCCACTTGCCAATGGCGCAGGTGTGGTAGTTTTTTTGCTTGAGCAATTCCGCGATCGTAAAGTCACCGTAATCCAGAGGGATATCGGCGTTACCTCGAATGCGGGTATGCCCGGTATGCAATCCGGTCAACAGAGCCGAGCGTGAAGACGCGCCCAACGCACTCCCCGCGTAATACTGCTTGAATCGAATGCCCTCTCGTGCCATTTGATCCAAGCGCGGTGTCTGGAACAACCTCTGTCCGTAGGATCCGAGGTCTCCGTAGCCCAGGTCATCAGCCAGGATAAGAATGATGTTGGGGGATTTCACCGCCCCTGAGACCGTTCCCTCAGCAGCTTGAAAAAAAACGAGAGCAAGGACCCCAATCACTTGGAAGGAGTCGGCGCGAGCGATCCAAATTACGTCACTGAAGATTCCACACAAGAGGCGCCTCAACTTGATCCGGAAAAACGGCATGTCATTGACATACGCGATCGGCCTGACGGATCAAGCGCAAAATGCAGGCAAATACGCAGCGAGACTTGATCTGGAGTATGTTCTAAGGAGGCCAGTCATGTCTTCTTTTTTTTCATCCTGGCTGCATATATGCCAATCAGGTTTCGATATACCAAAGGTTTTTTCCAGGTTGACAGAGCACCCTTGGTCGACCACGTTCAGGCGTTGGCAAATTTCATGCAAATATCCCGCTTCATCGAAACGACCGTGGTCCTGACCATACTGGCCCTTGCTACCGATGGAATCTCGTCAACATGTCGTGCGCAGAGGCTCCAGGGCCCGGAGACGAGTGGACGTGGCTCCGAGCGCCTGATTACAGAACCTGGTCCAGCCTCGCGTGCCGGGGTACCTGAATGGCAGATAGAGGAAAGCTTCAGGAACGATATTTTCACCTTTGTGCGTATTGCGTATTCCTCAGGGGGCGGCTGGGGACGCGGAGGAGGCAGTTGGAGAGTAGACTACCCAAATGCAGACCTGAATTTCTCCTATCGGCTTGAACAACTCACGTCCATGAAAGTGGATCCCGATGCTGCCACCCTTGATCTGCTGGATGACAGGCTTTACGACTACCCCTTTATCTTCATTATCGATCCGCGCCGACTTCGTTTCAGCGAAGATGAGGCCGTCGCGCTGCGACGCTATCTCGTGAACGGTGGTTTTTTGATGGTAGATGACTTCTGGGGCGAGGGCATGAAGCGCCATTTTTTGGAAGAAATGAAGAAAATTTTCCCCAGCAAGGATCCAGTCTCGCTGGACCTTAGCCACCCCATCTTCAATGCTGTCTTTCCGCTGAAAATCAAACCGCAGGTCCCCAGTGAGGATTCGGCGGAGCGCAATCGCGGGGGTGGTATCTATGAGACATGGGAGGATGAAATTTCATACGAACAACCGGCACCTGCGGATTACATGGCTTTTTTGGACGAAAATGATCGTATCATGGCGATCATCTGCCACAACACCGACTTGAGTGACGGTTGGGAGGAAGAAGGTAAGAGCCAGTGGTTTTTTTCACGATTCTCTGAAGCCCTTTCCTACCCAATGGGCATTAATATTGTGCATTACGCCCTGACACACTGAGGTATACGGGTCTCCATCAAGCTCACTCATCGATGTTACATCCGAGATGCTCCCCTGAAGGGTCACTCCCGGCTTGATACCTCGAGATCATGAAATTGGATGCACATGTCAGCGTCCCGACACTCAATAGTGGCGACACTGCGAGAAACTCCCATTTTCCTTCTCCCGGCATAACCGGGGTTCAAGTAGGTGACCAGGTCCGTCCTCTTGAGATGAGAGCGGTGCGTATGACCAAAAACCACCAGATCGGGTTTCTCCCGGGCAATGCGACCGCCTATCAGGGGATCGGGGGTGGGCAGACTCACGATGTGGTGCAAGAGGATTTTTCTCCCGGCCAGCCGCAGCACCTCGGTGGACCTGAGATTCAGATCGTAGTCCGTATTACCCAGCACAGCGGTCACCGGCGCGATAGACTCAAGTTCCATCACCAACCATGGCTGACCCACATCCCCCGCGTGCAGGATATGGTCCACGCCCTTGAAAAGACGTTCAAGTTGTGGATCCAAGTAACCGTGCGTGTCTGAAATAACTCCTATCCTGTACATGACTGACCATGTCCCCCACTGAGCAGATACTTGGAATCCTTCTTCATACAGTTATCTCCTCGGGCTCTGCATCCTCCACATCAGTAACCGGTTCGATCGCTTTCTCTTCTGTTTCCTCTTCCTTATCCTCCGCAGCTTCCGCCCATTTGGCCGCAGCCACAAATAACCCCGTGAAAAGGCCTCCACTTAGGAGTGTATTGCGCAAAAACATCCAAGTAGGAGGAAATCCATCGGTCCCCTGTGTGAGGGCCAATAACCAACCGGTGATATCCCTAGTATAACCCTCATTGTCAAAGGGGTTGAGGAACCAGGCAATGGTGTTTGTGAGCAGGTAAAAGAGGAACGCCCCAACGACACCTCCTCCCACCAGCTTGGTCCAGTGGTCTTTTTGTCGCATCCAACACCCCAGACCAATCAGACAGGCATACCCAAGATAGTTACTCAGCTGGTACCATTGGGGCCAATAACCGTAAAACAGGTTGAGCAACAGATCGGTCACAGCAAGGGTTCCTAGAGGAAGAAACCATGCCATACGCGGCGGAAAATACAGACCGGCACAAAACGCAAGCGCGTAAGCAGCACTGAAATTGGGCCACATGAGTCCTGGCCAACGCGTTCCAGCGAAAACCACAAGCATCAGGACAATTAACCATTTATTACATTTTTGTTCCGTCACCTGTGCAGATTCTGACGTGATTCATGGACCATGACAAGAATCGAAGGCATTCCGAAACGTTTCCCAGTCATCCCTCCGGAGATGATCCCCTGACTTGACGAAATGGCCTTCAACAGGTGAATTGGTGCTGACCGTGGAAACCAAAGGTAACGAAGTAAACCAAGAACTCGCATTCCCATGGGATAAGTGGGTTTCTTCAGACTGGTGGAGGGAAATGGCGGAACAAGCCGGCAGATACCCCTACGTACGCTGGGCCCCAGCTGCCTCCGCTTCATGGCCTTTCATGGCGGCCTGTTTCAAGACGGCCCATCCGGAGAGGCCGCTTGTTATCGTCACACCAGGCTTGAGGCTGCAGGAATCCATGCATCAGGACGTGACAACGTGGATACGATGGTTGATGGCACACAACCCGCAGGAAGACGATAATACCCCTTGTTTCTACCCAGCTTGGGAACATCTACCACATGAGGCAAAACTACCGCATGCCGATGTGATCAGCGAACGCTTGGAAACCCTGGGAACGCTGCTGAAATGGCCGAACCATTCCCAAAAAAAGGTCGCCCCGGTGATCATCACCAGCATTCAAGCCCTGATGCAACGCACCTTCGATCCCGCGGAATTACGCCTCCGCATCAAGACCATGCGGGTGGGGGATATCATGGATCCACTCGATCTGGTTGAATGGCTTGAGGACCAGGCTTATGAGCCCGAGGCCAAGGTCACCCAGAAAGGTGAACTCGCTTTGCGTGGAGGCATCCTGGATGTCTTCCCAATGAACAGCCCCTGGCCCGTACGCCTGGAATTCTTCGGAGACGAACTGGAATCGATTCGTACATTTAATCCCGAAACCCAACTCACACGGGAGCAAACGGATGTGGTTCACCTGACACCCGGTGGAGAACTGGGACTGATCAAAAGCCAGTTGGAGCAAACAGAAGGCAACCCATCCGGCTCAGCTTTGAACTTTTTCAATTTGCTCGATTATCTGCCCGCCTCAACCTGCATGCTTGAAATTGAGCCCAAAGCACTGCAGGAAGCCGCTGAACACTACATGATGCAAGTTCCTGAGGATGATCCCTTCTTCCTGGACTGGCATGGATTGCAGGACCGTCTGGAGCGGGGTGGATGCATGCGTGCTGCAGTAGAAGAAACAGATACTGAGTGGTTAGGATCCGATGGCATGCCTCGGGAAACACTCAGCCACTCCGGGGCCGTGTTGCATCCCGATCTGGAATCAATGGAAATTTACCGTCCGATGGGAGAGCAGCGACCCGCCATCCACATCGCAGAAAAACAACGGCTCGATTTCCTGGAGCAAATGCACCGATGGCTGCGCAAGGGACACGATGTCCTGGTCGTCTGCAATAATGAAGGTGAGCGTCAACGGTTTCAGGAAATATGGCAGGAATCCGGGCTTGATCCTCAAGGGCTTTACGCAAAAAGGCTTCACCTTCTTACAGGCAACCTTGGACGCGGCTTTGTGGCCGATTCACTGGGCTGCGCAGTGGTCACCGATGCGGAAATCTTCGGGCGTTACAAGTTACAACGTCCTCGTCGGATGAAATCCCCTCATGCCACCGCCGCAAAATCTATTCTGCAAATAGATTTTTCTGAACTGGAGGAGGGTGACTACGTCGTACATCTCCAACACGGTATCGGTCGCTACACAGGGCTTCAACGACTTCCTCCAGTCGGGGCTGCACCGGAGACAGAGGGCCCTGAATACCTTGTAATTGAGTATGCAAGCAAGGATCCTGGGACAGAAGCTCCCAGACTTTATGTCCCAGTCAGTGAAGCACACTTGGTGAGCAAATACATTGGTGCAGGCAAGGGACGGCCTCAGCTCCACGTCATGGGCGGAAAACGATGGCAGACGGCCAGGAAACAGGCAGAAAAGGCAGTACGCGACCTGGCAGGTGAGTTACTGCAGGTCCAGGCAGCTCGCGCCTCTGAATCAGGATACGCCTTCGAGGAAGACACCCCTTGGCAACGTGAATTCGAAAGTGCGTTTCTTTATGAGGAAACCCTTGATCAAGTCAGTGCCATCCGTGCCAGCAAGCAGGACATGGAACGCCCTAAACCGATGGACCGTCTGATTTGTGGGGACGTTGGTTTTGGAAAAACCGAGGTTGCTATCAGGGCAGCCTTCAAGGCTGTGATGGGCGGGCGTCAAGTCGCCATCCTGGTTCCTACCACTGTCCTGGCGCAGCAACATTACAACACATTTGCAGACCGTATGGCAGATTATCCGGTCAGGGTCGAACTACTGTCCCGTTTTCAGAAAGCAGCTCAAGCACGTCTGGTGATTCAGGACCTGGCAAGGGGATCGGTAGACATTGTGATCGGCACCCACAAGCTCATCCAAAAGAATGTCACTTTCAAGGACCTTGGACTCGTAATCATTGACGAGGAACAACGCTTTGGGGTGACTCAGAAAGAAAAATTCAAATTGATGCGCAAGCTGGTGGATGTTCTGACTCTCAGCGCCACCCCTATCCCCCGCACCCTGCATCTGGCATTGATGGGAGCACGCGACATGAGCACCATTGAAACGCCGCCACAGGATCGACTCCCTGTGGAAACCATTGTAATCCCTTACGATGAGGAGGCTATCCAGAACGCGCTTCGCCGCGAACTCAATCGTCAGGGTCAGGTCTTCTTCCTGCACAATCGTGTCAACACGATTGGAGCAGTCGCGCAGCGTATTCAACGCTTGGCACCCGATGCGCGCATTGTCGTAGGGCACGGCCAGATGGAGGCGAAGGAACTGGAAACGGTCATGCGCACTTTCATGAACGGGGAGGCCGATATACTGGTTTCTACCACCATTATTGAAAGTGGTATCGACATTCCAAATGCCAATACCATCATCATCGACAGGGCGGATCGTTTTGGTTTGAGTGAATTGTATCAATTAAGGGGACGTGTCGGACGCTACAAACATCAAGCCTACGCTTACCTGCTCCTGCCCCGCCATGCAGGCGTGCTGACGGATGCACGGAAACGACTCAGCGCGATGAAACAATACTCCAAGCTGGGAAGTGGTTTCAAGATTGCCATGCGTGACCTCGAAATAAGAGGAGCAGGCAATTTGCTTGGAGCGCAGCAAAGCGGCCACATCACGGCGATCGGTTTCGATCTGTATTGCCAACTACTCAAGCAAAGCATCAGTTGTTTACGAGGAGAAAAGGTGGCTCCACGGGTGGAAATAAAAATCGATTTTGATTTCCTGATGATGCATCCGGGAGAATCAGCCTCCCAATCTGATAAAAACAGCGTCAAGCCGAAAACTAAACGAAGCCCCGAGCTGGTGATTTCGGTCCCGCGAGAAACCGCGGTCTATGTCGAGACTCCAGGTGATACCACCCTTTCGGATCCCGACTCAGGCCCCCCACAGAAGGAAGCTGCTTACCTTCCCATGGACTACGTCACAGAACCACAGCAACGCATCGAAATTTATCGTAAAATAGCAGAAATCGACGATACCGAGTCCCTGCAGGCCTTGAAAAATGAATTAAAGGATCGCTATGGTCCTCTGTCAGAGGGGGTGGAACGGCTGATGCTGGTAAGCGATCTGAAATGGAAGGCGTTTGGCAAAGGTATCAGTGAAATCGCCACCCAGGGCAGCAAGCTCAAAATCATGCGTCACGGCCAGTGGATCATGATGCATGGTAAGTTCCCACGACTGATTCGGAAAAGGGCAACGGCCAGGCTGAACGAAATCCATAAAATGCTGCAAAGCCTTTGAGGGGCGGCTTTGCAAAACCGCGCAAATGGGCTAGGGTTCGCTCCATGCCACTGCTTCTAGTAGCCATACTCACGGCGAGCACCTGCTGCCTCGCCATCGGAACGCATCTCAGCGCACAAGCAAGCAGCTTGAGAATCGAACCTGCAACAAAGATAAGTTTTAAAACAGAGGAAGGACAAGACTATGCATTGATGGCAAGTCCAGATGCGAAACTTCCAGAATGGCACGTCATCACAGAAATTCTTGATGGACGCAGCAAAGATTTCACCCTGCTGATACCGGTCATGACGGAGACTCAACAGTTTTTTCTCCTGAAAAAAGAAGCCCATCAAATGCAGTCTTCCCGTGAGGCAATTTCACTTGGAAAAATGGTTCAGGATATGCGTGCTGCTTTGCAGGCACCGGCAGACCCAGAGTCACTGGAAACAATCGCGGATTATGGAACCATCACAGAACATTATATGATGATCCGGGGTTGGCTCAATCAGGAGCGAACCGCGACAGAGAGTCTGCTCAGTGTTGCCCAGACTGAGTCCCGCAGGAAGGAACTTCAAAAGGAGGTTCTTTTTCTCAAGACAGCCATCCGTCGCATCGACCTTGAAAGGTAGTCAAAAACGATGCCCTTGTTTTATTCTCAATCCACCTCACGGGACCGTGGCCATAGCAGTTCCCTCTCTACCGGAGCGATTCCCTCCGAAAGTGTTTCCTCCATCATGTAGTAGACTGAGACCTGCCTGACGGGTGCTTCAAGGGGATGCCTTTGGGTATGACGATCCTGAAAATGGTGCACCACCTTTTCCCAGAGGAAAGCCTGACTGGGATAATCATAGAGCATCATCATGAACTCCTTCCAGCGGTCACCTGGAAAAAGAGCCAGCACGGATTCCGGTTTTCCAAAGAGAATGGCTCGATCAGGATCCAGCAAATCAAATTGGGAACCATCTTCACGTTCAGCCAGGAAAACATACCAACCATCGTGAACCATCGGATTCGGCGAGAACATACCCCAATACTGATCCATGCGAAGCAGACTGATTCCCTGTCCAAGCCATGAAGGCATCCGGTTTTTAAGGGTATCGGGATACTGCCATGTCATCACCACATTCCATACCAGCATCCAAGCCAATAAATACCCTGCAACTCGCTGCCAACCCGCAGCCTTGTGAATCTCGGATTTAAGGTGCAGGAGAGGAACCCTTCCCCGAGGAGTGTTCCAAAGTGAACCCGGTAGATGCGGCAAGAGAGCAAGCGTCGATACAAATGGAAAAATCCCAATGTCCAGCGTCATCCAAAAAAGAAACTGTAACACAAAAAGGCAGCCCAACCCCACCCATCGTGCGCGGACGTTTCGTGCCAAAATCAGGCAGGGAGCCAACAATTCAACAAGAAGGGTGGTCCATGTAAGGATTTTCAACAGGAGTGTCGGAAGTGTTTTCATCCATAGCGCCAGAGGAAGAGCAAATTGGTCAATTTCAAGGGTATCACGGAGTGCCGACCCATCGAACCAGGTATCCCCATTTTTTCGGAAAACGGAAAATAAGTACATGACACATACCTGCAACCGTAAGCCCCAGGCCGCCCAGGAACTTAACAGCACGGGATCATTACGACGTCGTGATCGAGGCCCCGGATACAGCCTGTAGAAACGGTCCAGAGGCAAGAAGGACCCCCAAAGCAACATCAAAAAAAGCAATTTGTCCGCACCATAATTAGTCCATGGATTTCTTGCCTGGATAGAGTGAAGCAGGATCAACAGTGCCGGGGCAACCCAACTGGAACGCCAACCGATGGCCAGCAGGATCGATGCCCCCAGCCCCAGCCCCATGCAGGCAAGTTGCCAGGCCGGGCTGTCGGACAACGCATTGAGGGACAAAGCCCAGGGCCAAGACATCTGCGGCAATTGCTTGAGAGCATCCAATGGCAAGACACCGTTTCCCGAATACAAGGCATGGGCATCGGTCATGCGGAGGGCAAATTCAACCGCCAATAAACATCCCAATGCCAACCTGAAAAATCCCAGGGCCCGCAAATCAACCGCCAAGTGCTGATCAAGTCGGCTATAAAAACTTCTCAGCATCTCTATTTTTCTGGACTCCATGCCATGACTTTTTTCGGGGAGGAACGTCTACTCAGGATTCCTTTATCCCCTGCCACACCTTTTATCCCAAGCTCAAAATGAGCTGGCAGCCCTGTCCCGTCAGATCAGAAATCGAAAACACCCATGGAAAGGGTATGCGCGGGCTTCTCAAGGATACCACGAAAACCGTTTCAGCCATTCCGTATGCGGGGACGGACCCTTCTTTGCCGCAAAACCCTCAGGCGGCCATGGCTTGTTCGACCATTGGCTTGAGCAACTTACAGGGCATTCGATTCAAGGGTGTCTTGATTTTGCAAGTTGAAGTCATTAAAAAGAGAGCGTGAACAGCAAGCAACACGAAGACAAGCCTCAGATGTCCAGTTCAAAACTCGTTCCTTTTCTGTATCTCACAGCCGCCATCAACGGCGGGGTCATCCTGATTGTGGAAATCCTGGGCGCCAAGATGCTTTCCCCCTACTTCGGCACATCTCACTTTGTCTGGACGGCGCAAATCACCGCAACATTGATCTCACTTGCCTGCGGCTACTATTACGGAGGCTGGATGGCAGACAAGCAGCCCAACCTGAAACGCCTGTTCTACTGCATGCTCGGGGCGGCCCTTTACCTGGCATTTGCAACCCTTGCCATGGAACCCGTTGCCTATTTTTTTCTGAAATACAAGTTGGCTCTTGGATCCATTTTAATGGCCTTGTTTCTATTTTTCCCACCACTCACACTTTTGGCCGTCACCATTCCATTTCTGGCACGCATCACGACACAAAACACCGAAACCATCGGAGTCCAGGTAGGAAGGCTTTCAGCTATCAGCACCCTGGGAAGCGTGCTCGGAACCCTGCTCATCAGCTATGTCATGATCCCCTTGTGGCCGAACACATACACCATGCTCCTGGTCGTTGGGTTGGAAGTCGTCATGGTGGCCGTCTATTTTATTTTTTTCAGCAAACAGTCCAAACAACTCGGCATCGTGCTGCCTTCCATTTTTTTGGGAGCCTTGCTGTGCTTTTTGTCCGCATTCAACGAATCCGCCAGGCGCCCCGGTATTGGCAAGGAACTGTTTCACAGAAACTCAAATTTTGGCCTGATGCAGGTCGTGGATGACAAGGGGGGTACGGTTCGCTATTACCTGAACGATTACCTGACACAAAACATCTACGACCCCTCGCTGGAGAAAAGCCTGACAGTCTTCACTTACATGCTGCATGGATTGACCCATGCCTATCACATGTCACCAGACAAAGTGCTCTCCATCGGACTGGGCGTGGGTATCGTGCCCATGCAATTGTCCAAAGAGGGAAGTCAGGTGGATGTAGTCGAGATCAATCCCGGTGTTGTAGAGGTCGGCGAAAAATTTTTCGGGCTTGATACCTCTCAATTCAATCTGCACCTCGAGGATGGTCGGTATTTCCTGAATGCCTCCAGTGAACAATATGATGTCATCATTCTGGATGCTTTTCTTGGTGATTCATCCCCATCTCATCTCATGACACACGAGTGTTTCCAAAGCATGGCAGAACGCATGGGGGAGACGTCCGTTTTAATTATCAACGCCTTCGGACACTTTGACCCCGGAGAGGATTTTTTCATGGCTTCCCTGAATAAAACCCTCC
>JAAZXX010000429.1 GCA_014239995.1 Verrucomicrobiia bacterium | reverse complement strand
AGCCCAGCATGAATAAAAATGCCGATATCAGCTTCACTGAGCTAGACCAGTAAATCTTCAATCGGCCCGGCACTTTCCTTGAATGAGTTCACCGGGCATCCAAGTTGCTGCAGGATGGTAAGGTAAAGGTCGGACATGGGTCGCTTGTCCTTGGGCCACTTAACATGCTGGCCATGCTTGAAACCCAGAGCTTTGCCTCCGGCAAGGATGGTGGGAAAGCTTGTGCCTACATGGCTGGCCGTCTGAGCGCCCCCAAAGAGGATGGCAGTATGGTCGAGCAGGGTGCCTTCAGATGCCCGGATGCCCTTGAGCTTGTCCATGAATCGAGCCATGCAGGCGCACAGCATTTCATCCCGGTAGCTTAAGGCAATGACGTCCGGGTTGTCCGCGCCTCGATTGCCGCCTCCTTTGTGATGAACGTCATGGGTACCGCGAAGCCGGGCTCCTGCCTTGTTGGCCCAGACCTTGTAGTCATCGTAATTCGGACCAGCCTCTCCACCGAGGCACTGGGTGGCGACGCGTGTCATATCTGTCTGGAAAGCCAGCACGATCAGGTCAGTCATCAACTCGACATGCTCTTGGAAGCTGTTCTTGACCTCCCGTTCCAGCCGAACCTCAGACTCATTGAATTTTGGCCGACCCTCTTCGAGGATAGCCTCAGTCTGGATCAGTCGTTTCTCGACATCGCGTACCGAATGCAGATACTGATCAATACGTTCCTGGTCAATTCGCCCGAGCTTTCGCTTGATATCCTTAATACCTTCCATCGCAGAATCGAGAATACTGCGATTGAGCGCTAGGCGGGTCTGCTTCTTCTTGATTTCCGCGCGGTCCGCTGGCGGAAAAAGGCGCTCGAAAACCTTCCGGTAATCGGCAGTCGCAGGAATATCGACACCCAACGAATTGCGGGAAAGGGTTGTCGTGCCTACACCGTTAGTCCATGACATTACTAATGAGTTTAAGTAGGTCGGTCCGAGATGCTTAGCAGCCACCTGGTCAACAGAAATGGTATTGGTTTTGGTGCCCGGGATTAGATTGATGTTGTGACCCGTCAACCAGCTATAAGGATGAACGTGTCCGCTGATGCGCCCCTCAATGTGGGACAGGCCGGTAAGCACAGAAAAGTGGTCACGGTGAGGTTCCAGTGGTTTATGGGAACGGGCGATAGTGTAATCTGACCCTGTATCTTTAGGAAACCAATTGTATTGGCTAATTGCGCCTGGAATATAAAAACAGGCAAAACGTGAAGGATCCTTACCCTTCAATTCTGCTGCCAGTGTCTTTTTTCTAAGACTTTCTAGGAACGGCAACGCAAGTGTTGCACCAAAACCTCCAAGTACCGTACGGCGATTCAATGGATGGTCTCTTTTCATAGCTCAAGTTTTCTTTAGTTCTTATTGATAATGTTGCTCTTATACAGGAATAAAGTCAAAGCATTCAATGCTCTAGTGCTCAAGGAAAGCTTCCGTTTGAAACACCGCCAGAAGCATTTCCCGTAGCGGGTATCCTTTTGCAGCATTCTTTTTCATGATTTCATCAATCTCCGCCATGTCATCAATGTCTGGCTTACGCCCCGTCGCATAAAGCATGAAATTCTTCATTAACCCCCTTACGAGGTCTTTTTGATAGTGCTTCAAGACGACCTTACGGAATTCATCATAGGTGCGGTATTTCTCGCCACCGGGCAATCGTCCTGCCGTGTCAACAGGACGCGCCTTGCCTTTACCCCTCCAGGCAATCTTGCCATCAAGCTCATCCACTGCATAGGAGGCATGCTCCACATCCCGCCAGCGCCCGCTCAGATCAAAATTCTGGAAAGCAAACCCGATCGGATCGAGCTTGACGTGACATACCGCGCATTTGGCATCCTCGGCATGAAAGGCCATCAATTCCCTAGGAGTCATGTGTTTCAGGTCTCCCTTTGTCGGGTCCAGTTCTGGAACCTCGAGTGGCGGCAGTTGTGGAGGATCATCGAGAATATGCCGAGCCGTCCAGGCGCCTCGATAGATCACCCAGTTCTCACCCATCCAGGTCAACATGGATTGGATACCTGCATGAGACATAATTCCCCCACCCCGCTTATCATCCTTGCGCAGCGAAACTTTGCGGAGACGAGCACCTTGAATCCCCTTGTACTCGTAGTGTTGGGCAAGGGCTTCATTCATCATTGTCCAATCACTCTCAACCAACTCACGGGCAGATCGGTTATCGGAAAGGAGCCTCTCAAAATACCGCCAGGTCTCTTCTCTCATCGAGTCTTGCAGATGGGCACGGAACTTATAGCTTGCCATGCCAAGACGATCGCCCACTAGAGTGATGGGCTGTTCCATTTCCAGCCACTGCGTGACAAAGGGGCGAAGGAACGCATCAAAACTCCGCGTGTCACTCAGCAGGCGCTCTGCCTGGGAACGAATCACCTTTTCATTGCGAATTTTACCTGAGTCAGCAAGCTTGAGCAACTCTTCATCAGGAGGCTCCCCGACCAGCATGAAACTTAACCGGGAAGCAATAGCATAATCCGCTGTCTTCCTGTCCTGGTGAGCAGTTGAGTCGAGGTAGCGAAAAGGAGGACTAAGCAATACGGACTGAAAGGTCGAACGAAGAGCATCGTCAAAGCTTATCCCATCCGTGCGCAGTTGCTTGTAGAAAGTCATGAACCGGCTGCGTTCCGTTTTTTCAACTTTCCGGCGATAGGCTCGACTCATCCACAATTCGAGCAATTTCTCAGCGCTTTGCAGAGAGTCACTGATTTCACCGATGCCAACATTCCAACTGGCAGGCGGCCAGGCCGCAACATAGTGGGGCTCAACTTCAATGTGCTTAAATGCTACGAAAGGTATGGGTTGCTCTTCGGGCTTACGGAACTTTTTCTTGTCCCAGGAGGGACGAAAAAGTCCTGCACCTTTCGGCAGCTTGTCGGGCTTGGATCGATCTTCGTTGTGAAAACCCTTGACCTCGTAGGCAACCGGAACGCGCGGCGTGAACCCAAAAGAAAGCCCTTTATTGCTCTTGATTGCGTCTTCAACTTGCACCTGATATTCAAGTTCGATAGGCCCTGTAATTTCCTGCCGATCATGGATACGCCCGCCGATCTTTACCTCGAGAAAAGGGTTGGGAACACTGGAAAAAGCGCTGTAGGAAATAATACTGACCCTCACCCGGGAGAGACCTCTTTGCCCTGGAGGATAAGGGACGCTGAACATACTGCTGGTGCGATCCCCCGGCCAACGTGTTTCGCCCAAAGCACCCAGCCCGGGTTTGGCGATTCGTGGCAACTTGCCAAGGGTAAGCCCGTCTTTCTTCCAGGAGTCAAAGGCTCGGTGAGGATCCTTCTCCACATTCACGAGATCGACTTTGTAGATCTTGCTAGGAGCAGGTTCCAGGAAGCGAATTCCGTCCACGGCGCGGCGAGTGACTTCCATCATCTGATTCACCGAGTCCGCCGCATCCTGCAAGGCTTCCGCACCGATATCGAATCCGTTCACCTTTCCATCCCCGGGAATACTGTAGGCAAAATCAACATTCAAGCCTGTAACATCCCTCAGGGCATTTCCGAATTCACGACGATTGAGGCGCCGGGTGCTGCCTGCCCCGAGCGCCCGTTGTTCCTTTACGATCCATTTCAGAAATCTGGCCTTATCTGACGCATTGAGCTGAGGTTCATCCTCCGGAGGCATCTCGCCATGTGAAAGCTGCTCGTGAATCTTCGTCCAGAGGTGCCTGTCGGAAACCTGAAAACCACGCACACCGTCAAAACGCAGGCGGGCCTTCTGTCTGTCCGGGCCGTGGCAACCCACGCAATGCTTCTCCATCAATGGCGCCAGGTGATCCTTGAAGGTCTTGATGTCGACGCCTGCCAGCTCCCCGGAGGTCTGCATTCTCGGGCCCGTGGGTTTCTTTTCCACCTTTTCAGGATCGGACGTAACGGGCTCGTCGGTTTCTCCAGTGGACTTGGCGACCACCGACTTCTTGCCTTCGAGGACGATCACGTCGTCGATCGAGCTCTTGAGAAAACCCGTCTTGCTGCATCCGGTGGTAACGAACCGGATGGTATCGATCGGCCCCTTGTTTTCGAGGGGAATGTCTGGATAAGTTTTGCCGTTGAAGCCCACCGCGTAAGTGCCTGCGTCAA
>JAAZXX010000428.1 GCA_014239995.1 Verrucomicrobiia bacterium | reverse complement strand
ATCGGGCCAGACGCGCATGCGCTGGGGCGCATCATGGTTTCCCGGGTGACACAGGATGGCCAGTGTGGCCTCGCCATGCTCCGTTGGGCCAAACATGGCGCACCATCGGCCACGGGTTGTGTGGCCGTTACTGCGGTCCTTTCCCTCGGATGTCAGGTAATTGCTGTTTTCCTTGTTCCAGTGGTAGGGCGCGCGATAGGCAATGCAGCCTCCATAACGGTAAGCAGGCAGCAGCAGTGGTGCCTCGGTAATGTTTACCTGGCGGGTGTCGTAATCCACTAAGTAGGATCCTGCCGTCTTGCGTACCTGAACCTTCAGGGTTTCCCTCAGGATAACCTCTTCCTTGCTGCCCTCATGGGTCATGCCAAGCTGTTCCTGTTGCACTGAAAATCCTACGGCACCCTCCTTGCCGAAGCTGGTAAGAGCGGCCACGAAACGCACTTTCCCGGTCTTGCCGCCCAGGTTCCAGAAATCAAAGTGACGCCCCTTGTGGTCGGTCTTGACCCATGCATGCCAAAGCCCCATGTGATGAACGTGATCATCGGCATGGATGCTGGTCATCACTCCGCCGGAGGGTGACCTGAGCGGGTGGATGAAGCCGCTGCGGGCATATGCTTTGGGACTGCCTTCCGGTGGCGGTAAGACAGCCTTGTGGTAGACAAGCATGGATTGTTCCCCGTCCCTGATCTCGATGGTTTTCTCATTCTCGATGAGGGAAAGCGAAGCCGCCATGCCCGGCAGTGCCGAGGTCAGCCCCAGGCAAAGTAGGCTCGTTCGAATACCTAGGTTCCAATGGATAAATACATTCATGCCAGCAAGTTTTGTGAAACCGTATTTTCCCATCAAATCGAACTAATGAAAGCCCGAATTTCAATCTTGAGTTTGAAAGGCACGGGGGGGATTGATTTTTCAGCCATGACCCTTCACCATCCCCACCATGCATGTGATCCTCAACAAGACCTTTTTCTTCGTCCTGCTGGTTGCTTTGCTCGGGACAGCCTGTCGGTCTCCAGATACGGTTCCAGCGACAGGATCAGGGCAGGATGGCGTGGAGACCCGAGAAAGAATGCGGCATGAAGTGTCGGGTCAGCGCCTGCGCTATCTTGTGCAGCATCCCTCGGGTGCACGCCCAGAAAAAGGTTGGCCACTCCTGCTCTTTCTGCATGGTTACGGTGAATGCGGGGATGATCTTGACCGGGTCAAGAAACATGGTCCGCCCAAACGCATTGGCAGCATCGCTGCGCTCCAGCAATGCGTGCTGGTTTCACCTCAATGTCCCTCGGATAGCTGGTGGCGTGTCGAGGCCCTGTATACCCTCGTGAGGGAAGTGATGGAAATGCGCGGGGACATTGACGTAGATCGACGCTATGTGACTGGACTCAGTATGGGAGGCTATGGGACATGGAGCCTCATTTCCAGTGATCCTGCATTCTTTGCGGCGGCCGTCCCCATTTGTGGAGGAGGCAATCCCTTTCGTCTGCCTGCCAACCGTCCTCCTGTTAAAACAGGTATTGTGAACCAATTCGATCCAGAGGGCCTGCTTCGAGCAAGCAAGCTTCCGGTATGGGCCTTTCATGGTAGTGAGGATTCCTCAGTGCCGATTTTGGAAACCGAGCGGATGCTGGATCTTTTGCAAAAGGGAGGTAATCGGAATGCGCGTTTTACCGCCTACGAGGGTGTGGGCCATGTGGGTGCCTGGCAGCGGGCCTATGGGGACCCGGCACTCTGGCAATGGTTGTTTACACAGTAAGTGCCTGAGACCAATCCCGGTTCAGGGATTTGAGCGGATGAATCTGGCTCGCCAGGGTGGGGGTCCATGCATCGTTTCCTTGGACCCTATTGGTGATGCTGCCCTTGTCGCCTTGTCTCTATGGAAATGTCAGCGAGGCAAGCAATTCCCGTATTTGAACGAAAGCTGGCGGTAAGCACTCCGTTTCAAGGCATGCATCTAGGATCCGTGTTGCTTCCCGGTTGTCCCGATTTTTTCGCGCATGTTCCACTTGACAGCCAGTAAAATAGCTACTATGCATAACAAGGTATGATTTATTGCAAGGAACCAAATCCTTTGAACTCAGCTTCTCGCTCCGTGCCTTTGCATCCAGCTTGCAATTTCCGTGGATCAAGGTGGGTTCGCAGGATGTCATGGCTTCTGGTTTCCGTCATGCTTACGGGGTGTGCGAAAACCAATGAAATCAAACTGGTCAACAGTGGTAAACTTGATTGGCAGCATATTGAAATCAGTGCCGGAGGTTTGGAGTGGAAGAGGGAACACCTGAAGGCTGGTGCCTCATGGCAAGTGAGATTTAAAACCATCAAGGAGGATGGTGGGCATCTAAAAGCCGAACTGAATGGGGAAACAATCCAAAGTCGTTTTGGTTATTTTACCCCTGGCATGGCAGAAGATCTGGAAATTGTCCTGAACGATCAGGGTCACGTTGAGGTCAAGCATGTATCGCCCTAACAGCTTCCTAAAACACCCATTCTGAACCGATCATGTTCATCGAAGCACAGCAAGCTACATGCCCGTCTGGATCGGGTCCATCACTCCTTCAAAAATGTCTTTTGGACATGATCTGTATGGGGCCCCTTGCCTTTGCGGGCGCATGCTCAGGCATCGTCCTCTGGGAAGCTTTGTTTCCCGCATTTTACTATTTGCAATGGATCGGCTACCTGTCTCTTCTCTGGGGCTTGGTGTCACTGGTTTGCCTCGGCCAGTTGTTGACTCTCAGGGGAATGGCTCGCTGGCGCCGGGGAGGGCTGCCAGGGGGTTTCCGGACAGGTGCGGGTTTTATCATGGCCTTGTTGGTGCTGGTGACCCTGTGCATCGCTTTCAAGCTACCCCTCCGTGTCTCTTTTCTGCTGGCCAAGCCGACATTGGAGGATGCGCTTCAGGAACATGGAGATGACCTGGATATGATTGGAAAACTGCCAAAATACCATGATTGCGGTATCTACCCGATCAAGGGGGCAACGCGTCGTTGTCACAGGAAGGACCGTATTTATTTCCAGTTCCGCAATGATGGTGAATCGGCCATTATCTACAGTGAAAGTGGTATCGATGACCTGTGCTACAATTCAGGCAGCAAGGGTCACCTTTTAGGTCATTGGTATTGGATGAAGGAGGATTAGCACGATGCTCAATGACCGGATCAACCCAGTGAAAGACGCGTCAAACAAGGTGACTCGATCTGAATTTTTTCCTGCAGAAATCCACATGGGATGCGATCGACCAGGTAAGGAGTAAGGGGAAAATGATGAAAAGAACCCAAGAAGGAAATCGCATCGAGGGCCTGTGGGCCCATGTCATCGATCAACCATGGAGCACGGATTTGAAACCTGCGGGGGATAGCCAATCCATGGCAACAGAACTCCTGCAAAGTTAAAGAAAATGGAAAAAGGCCACTGCTTAAACTTAAACCATCCAATCATTGCCTGAGCGTGCATGAGGGCCAAATGGAAGGCGCAAAGAATTGAATGCAAAGCTAAAGCGGAATGAAAGCATGCAAGATGATCCATGGTTGCAGGCCGGGTACCTTTGTTGCCACGGCTCAATGATAAAGACACTGGGATGAGTGATTTTTTTGACAACTGGACCGTGCAGGTGCGCAAGGGGTTACTCGAGATGTGTATCCTCACTGCCCTGAAACATCGCGAATATTACGGATATGACCTGGTGAAGAGCCTGGTCGGCATCCCGGGCCTGGGGGTCACCGAGGGAACGATCTACCCTCTCCTTTCGCGCTTGAGGCGACATGGCTTGATTACCTCTCGACTCGAGGAATCCAATGAAGGGCCCGCTCGAAAATACTACCTCCTGACCCAGGCTGGTCAGGAGGTTATCGGTTCCATGGACCAACATCTAAAAACACTGATCAAGGGGATTAGAACCCTGCAAAAGGAAGAAACCTGATATGGCTCAATGGACAGAATCGGCGAAAGCTGAATGGAGAACATACAGTCAGCGACTCAAGGAAAGCCTCCTTGGGTCCGAAGCGGATGCGGCCGAGGTCGAGGAGGACCTGCGGCGTCATGTCGATGAGGAAATCCACGCAGCGGGATTGACCGTGGTGGACGGGGCCTGGCTGCGCCAGGCCTTGAACCGGATGGGCGATCTGGCATCACCGGATCTTGAGGA
>JAAZXX010000427.1 GCA_014239995.1 Verrucomicrobiia bacterium | reverse complement strand
CGGCCTAAAAACCGGGGTAAATAAATCAAGTCCAACCTCTGAAGCCATTTTTTTTCGCACTACCCTCCCCTTCACGAAGAATAAGAATCCAGCTGGTTTCTTTCGATGGGCCCAAGCTTACGTTGCAAGTAGATCCGCTCTCGTAAGCTCCACCCCAGGGATACGGCAATATGAGACATCCCCAGCTATTCACAAATGGTAATGTTTGCAGGCTTGGAATCGAAAATCCTAACCACTTCATCATCCGACTGGCGGATAAAGGCATCGAACTTGAGGTAGAATGCCTTCGGTGTGAGTTTCATGTGATCAGTGAAGGCCCTGGTTTTGCCATGCTTTAAAACGTCCAAATACCAGTGCTTGAGGACTGTTTCTTCATCAATTTCTTGAAGGTGAATCAGGTAGGCTGTAGCCCATGCCCCTAACATGTAATACACTTGAGGGGCATTTCCTTGATCCCAGTGGGACTCGCTGTCGAGTCGAAAGTCTTTAACTCTTGCCAGAAACTCATTGATTCCCGGATGACCAATATTGGCCCCGGAGACTCGCAGGGCCATCATATATTGTTTGAAGTCCGCTAAACCCATTCTTTCCATGAATTTGGCAGAGCTATACGTGGCCATGCCTTCCAGCATCCAGGAGTTGAGATTGGCCTCTGAGGATCGCTCTTGGTATGAATCACTGTGAGCGACTTGAAAAACATGGTGGTATTCATGCAATGCACCCCAAGTGTTTTCTATGGGATCCTTGACCCGTTCCGTGGCATTGGTGGTGACATCTTCATACACTCGCTTTTCCGGGGCACTCCAGGTAAGTCCCCCCGTCGCCTTCCCGACCAGGGCAGCATTGATCTCCTCGACGGTGTTAGGACGGTCAAGAAAAGCCTCGATCTGTTGCCTCTCGAAGATTGCATTTCCAGGAATCACCCGACTTCGAGCCCTTTTTCGGTAGATGTCCCTGAGGTCTGATTCATTTCCTGGCCCCAGAAGGTAGATATAAAAAGGACCGTAGTTGCCAAAATAATCGATCGCGTAGTTCAGTCCCCTCTGGTAATTGAGAACAAGGGATCCATCCGGGTCCAATCCCTTGGATACGAAAAAAGTGGGTTCGGTTTCTGTTTCCAGATTAAGTTGTGGTGCAGGGGGATTGCTGGAATCCCCCAAGACGGTTGTTGTGAGAAAAAGAATCAAGTATCGAGAACGGAAGAAATACTTTTTCATGAAATGCATCCAGGATCGATTGTTTAAATAAAAGTCATTTTTCGGTTCTCGGCCTACCATGTCATCACCTGATTTGAGTTTTTTTCAGGACATACTGCAGAGTGCCACCCCATACATTTGAACGTTATCCTCACCACTGAGAGCACCGTCCCATTGATGACTTTCGGAGCCAGGATGGAGGGTGCACCCAGATCGTATCACAGCGGGAAGGTGGTGCAAGATGCTTCGCTTGGACGACCATCTGATACAAGGAGCACCCTTTGCCCTGCGCAACTTCAAGCCAGGCTTACCTGTTTTCCCGCAATTGAATTCAATTGCATAAAAGTCAGTATCGTTGGGGGGCACAATCGATCAAACCATGAAAACACCCATTAAATTTCACGAGTTCACAAAGAGAATCAGTAAGACCCGTCACCACACAGCACTCAACACCTGGCATCCTGGTCAGGGATTTGTTCGTCTCGTTTGTGGTTCGATGGTTTTTCATTCGGAAGGAATGTCGTGTGCGCCAGTTAGTTGGCGGGAGAATGCTTGCATGCTGCCAGTCGATCAAGGCATGGGATGAGAGATGTCTCGCCTAATCGCCTGCAAGGATACGGGTGAAAAGCACACGATTGCGCTCGCCTTTTCTCTCTCCGTAGCTAACCCGCACCTCCCCACAGGTCACCCAGCTTTCGCGGTCACTGAGGCGACAGATGCCTGAATTACCGAGGCATGCATCATTCTCCGGCATCAGAATCCGTTCTGTCTCCCGCATGACCACCAATTGCCGTGGATCCACCTGGGCGATGAAAAGCGGCGCTCTATGGCGAAAGATATGGTCATTGTTGGCACCCCGACGCGTGTAGACCAGGTAGAGTCCATCCCCTCCGCTGACCCAATGCTGCTGGGTGTTGAAACTCCCCAGGATTTCCCCATCATCGAAACGCCATTCCCGAATGGAGCTGTAGTGGATACCATCCTTCCCGGAGGTGACGAAAGCGCTGTGATCAGCTCGCATGGTCAGGAAAAACCGTCCCTGAAATGCGATCACCGAAGGTTCGTAGAGGCCACGGTCACGATCGATGGAATGTTCGGAACCGTGTTCGAGATACTCCAGTTTCTGCCCATCAAACCGGCAGCGCGCGACAATACTTGTGTATACACGCTGATCCTTCCTCCGCTGATACCGAATTGGCAGGAGCAGATCCCCTCCTGGCAGAATCCATGGCTGATTACATCCCGCATTTGCCGCCAGTATCATAGCTCCACTGTGATCTTGATCGGGCATGGTCATCGTCTTCAAACCGCTCCATGCGCCATGCGAAAGAGACTTCACGGCATACGCAACACGTTCTCTTAAATAATGTTCATCCTTACCTGCATCAAAATTAAAGGTCTTTCCCGTCAGCAGGATCGTTTTGGAAGATGGGTGGTAGCTCGGCCACAAATCACCGACTGCCACCTCAAAGCCCTGGGCATCCCGATGGCGAGACAAGCTGCGGATCAACCGTGGCTCGGACCAACTCAGTCCATGATCCTTGCTGACGGCTTCGTATATGTCATGATAGCCATGACTTCCGATTTTCCTGGTTTGCGACATGGTCGTTATCCAGAGTGGAGGTGTATCAGGCACGTGAACGGTCCTGGCCTGGGTCCAGTCCCAATCGGGGAGTCCTGAGATGGATGGCATCGATTGAATCCTAAGAAGCTCCGTGGACGGCGGCTGTGCAATGGGCAGACTCCAAGTAAACAGGAACATGCTGAGGCACCCAAGCTGTGTGCACAGGCGGATATGGCTTTTGAATCGATTATTCACGGATGCTTGACTGATCCCAAAGCGAGTCTTGTTTACTTGTGAAACCATTTACTCTCGCCACTTAATATACACTGAAATACTTTGTTCGCCTAGGGCAACGCATGAGGAGCCTGCACCATCGGCTTATCGCATCGAGTTACCCCACAAGGAAAACGGCGAGAAAGATCAACAGATCACAGGCTTAAACCTCCCGGAAGTAACACTTGAAGCCCGAAGCCTCGGCCCATTATCATTCGGTATGTTCACCACTCCCAGGCATGCCTCAGATACACTGTCAGGACGCTTGTTCTCGCCACGATACATGGTTGTTCTGTGCAGCCTCTTCATGGTCTTTGGATTGATATTGACGCCATGTCTCCAGGCATCCGGGTCATCGGAACAGATTGGCGTTGTTTTTGCAGGGAACACGGTTACGGAACGCATGCGGATTCATGGATATTTCGAGACCTTTCTGCATTGCCACTTTACGGACCAGCATGTGCGCGTCCGCAACATGGGGTGGTCCGCCGATGAAGTCGGATTGAGTCCAAGGCCCACCGGTTTCCCAGAACTGCTTGAGGAACTCAGCTCGCACCCACCAGCATTCTTGTTTCTATTTTACGGGATGAATGAATCCTTTGGTGAAGCTGAAGGACTGGAGACTTTCAAGGTTGAACTCGGATCCCTGCTGGACACCCTGAAGGAAAACCTCAGCCAGCCTGACAGGGAAACTGAAATCATCCTGGTTTCACCGATCGCACAGGAAGCCTGTGCGGGTGTCGAAGTGGATCTTCCCAAACGCCATCACTGGCTTAAAACCTACTCCAGGGCCATGGAGGACATCGCGGATAAAAGTCGCTTACGATTCGTCAACATCTTCGAACCGAGCCTCAAAGGCATGCAGACCGCCAACACGCCTCCATGGACCATCAATGGTATCCATCTCAATGATTACGGTAATTGGCAGACCAGCAAATTGCTTGCCGAGGCCATGGAATGGCTGGAAACGGAAAAAGCACCCGAGAAAGTTCATCCAAGGCGTCTGAAGGCACTGCGTCGTGCCGTCTACGAGAAAAATCAGAGTTTCCTCCATGCGCCAAATACGACGATCATGCTGTTCCATGATGTCCGTCCATTGATCCT
>JAAZXX010000426.1 GCA_014239995.1 Verrucomicrobiia bacterium | reverse complement strand
CTGAAACAGGCCTGGGGAAACCTGCATTGTGTCGAACCGCTTCCCTACCTCGAATTCAATTACCTGGTGCAGCATGCCAAGGCCGTGATCACTGACTCGGGCGGTGCGAGGATGCACGGGGAAAACAACCGGGATACCTCGGGAGCCTTCCATGATGGCGGTCAAGGTGGCGGTCAGCTGCGTCGCGGCATCCACATTGGCCGGGCGATGCAGGGTCAGTGTGAGATACCTACCCGGCTGCAAGTCCAGCTTTTTGAAACAATCCGGTGCGGTGAACCGGTCCTTCTCATGCAAGAGGGTATCGATCATGGTATTCCCCACAAAATGGATGCGATCCTCAGGAATACCGTTACGTTTCAAATGCGCATTGGCGCAGGCACTGGTGGTGAAGAAATCGTTGGTGATGGCATCGGTCACCATGCGGTTGATCTCCTCGGGCATGGTCCAGTCACCGGATCGGATCCCCGCTTCCACGTGAGCAACCGGAACACATAATTTCTGAGCGGTGATGGCGCACGCCATCGTGCTGGTGACATCGCCGACAACCAGGCAAAGCTGTGCGGGCTTTTCAAGCAGCAGGGCCTCGTAGCGCATCATGATCCTGGCCGTCTGTTCGGCCTGGGTGCCTGAGCCCACCTCGAGGTTCTTGTCCGGATGAGGGATGCCGAGCTGCTCAAAAAAGCTCTCCGACATGCGCTGGTCATAATGCTGTCCTGTATGCACCAGCCGATACGTCAGCGAACTACCGTGATGCTGTGCAAATTGAATCGCCCGGATGATCGGGGCGATCTTCATGAAATTGGGCCGAGCCCCTGCGATAATATCGATCAGTGCCATGTATGTATGAGATGATAAAAAAGAAGATGTTCAGGGTATCGGAAAGCTCCCCTTCTCCACCAAATGGATACACACCTGACTGACCTCCACGATCTCTTCAAAGGGAACAGGAGATCCCTGCCCTTGTTTGAGCGCCTCCACCAGCTGGATCATTTCCTCCTGATGGCCCTTGTCCTGCCCAGGGCTTTTCTTCCTTGAAAAACCTTTCCAGCCGAAACCTTGCAACACTCTGAAATTATCGAGTTGAAGCACTCCACCGCCGCAGAAGACTTCCAGTCGTTCCTTCGGAAAACGCTTGGAACCATTGGCCAGATAATGAACGGTTCCGACACTCCCATCTGCGAAACCCAGTTGAATGGTGCATGTATCCTGACAAGCACTGCCTGGATCTTGAACATACTGTACGGTCGCTGAAACAATAGGCGCACCTGACAAAAACCTTAGCAGGTCAACAAAGTGACATCCTTCGCCCAGCAATCTTCCTCCACCGATTTCAGCGTCCTGTGTCCAATGATCCGCAGGGATGAAACCGGCATTGACGGTGTAGATGAACGACTTGGGTTGACTTTGAGTGCGGATCAGTGCGTGCATCTCTTGAATCAAGGGCGCAAAACGCCGATTGAACCCAACCATGACGAAAGGCTTTTCGGCGGCTTTGACATCCTCGATGATCGCATCGAGATCCTCCTGACAAAGGCACAAAGGTTTTTCAACAAAGACGGGTTTGTTCACCTTCAGGGCCTTAGCCACCAAGGAGGCATGCGTATTATGCTGCGTGGTGACCACCACCAGATTGGTATCGGCATCCTCAAATACCTCCTCAGCATCGGAACCGGCCTGTTGGAATCCATGTTTGCGGGCCAGGTCGGCGGCATTCACACCGCCCGATGAAATGATGGACCGCAGATGTGCACCCGATTTGGCAAGGGCCGGGATGAGCACCTGACGCGAGAAATGGCCTGCACCCACCACACTGACCTTTACCGATGCAATAGCATCGCGTTCATCCGATGATACAGGAATCAATCTGGGTATTTGATCAGAGGACACTTGTCGGTTCTCCTCAGGATACTCGAGCAGGATACCAATGCCTTCCTTTTGACGCACCGTTTCATAAGCCTTGATGGCATCCCTTAATTTGAAGCGATGAGTGATCAGCGGCTTTAAATCCATTTTCCTTTCTGCGAGAAGGTCCAGAAAGGCCTCGAAGTTCCGTTGCTCGGTCCAACGCACAAAAGGCAAGGGATAATCAATCCCCCGTTCTTCGTACTGGGTATCGTATCGACCGGGGCCATACGAACATGAAACCTGAAAACTCAACTCCTTCTCGTAAAAATCGGCACGAGACAGCTCGAGTCCGACCACTCCGACCAGCACAATACGCCCTCGTTTACGGGACATTTCAGCTGCTTGATGGACAGGCTCATTGCTTTTGGTCGATGCGGTGATCAACACGCCATCGACGCCACGCCCATGGCTCCAGGCTCGAGCTTTTGAAACAGGATCCTCTCCCTTGGAGAGATCCACGATCTCCGCACCAAAGGATCTGGCAAGCTCACACTTGGAAGTGTCGAAATCGATCCCCAACACCCGACATCCATTGGCACGCAACATCTGGACACAAAGCAGGCCGATCAATCCAAGGCCGGTCACCACCACCGACTCACCCAGAGTTGGCTTGAGCAAACGAATTCCCTGCAATCCAATCGCGCCCACCACGGTGAAAGATGCCTCTGCGTCTGAAACACCCTCTGGAATGCGGCAACAAAGATTTTCAGGGACCGATACAAACTCGGCATGATGTCCATTGGAAACAACACGATCGCCAACGTTCAATCCAGAGCCTGCAACACCCTTCCCTTTTTCAATCACAGTTCCTACATTGCAGTATCCCATGGGCAAGGGCTGATCGAGTTTGGATTGAACCGCCTGAAGAGTCGGTTTCAAGCCATCCACCTTGATCTTGTCAATCACCGCCTTGACTTTATCCGGTTGGCTGCGAGCCTTTTGAATCCAACCCGATTTCCCAAAATCAACCAGCATGCGCTCGGTACCCGCCGACACGAGGCTCGTGTGGGTGACCATCAGCAAAGAACCGGAACGGGCCTTGGGCGCCGGCACCTCGGCAAGCATCGTTTCGCCCGATTTAAGGTTCTGCAGGATTTGGAGCATGAGCGCTATCATCGTATGAAAGGCTTACTTCCTTCTCAAGAACCGATTCTGTCCGGCGCGACAGAGGGAAGTTACTTTCTGAATAAGCCCAGGATGATGCCTGAACCGTTGCACTGAGCTTTACCCTAAAGCGTTGGATAAAGTACATCCGGTTAAATCCTCTCGAATGGCAGAGCCGAATAGATTGAGAGAAAATATTTTTCGATCCGTCGATATTGCTTTGGTGACCGAACTTAAGGTGGTATTTCACAAAATGGACATCAATATATGGGATGTGCTTAGTACGGCTGCTACGAAGCCTTTTGGCTACATGTCCTCCAGGTCCAGGTTTGGGTGGACATTGTACCCCGATCGATCCATTTTACCTGACTTGGAAAGCACGTGCATTTGAACAACATACTCGCATCATAGAATGGGCGGGTGAAATCAACACCGCCATGCCCGGTTATGTCATTTCAAGAGTTGCTGATGCACTCAAAAGCAAAATCGATCCAAAGAAGCAGAACTCTACTTCTCGGAATGGCCCATAAACCAAATGTTGATGATGATCGTGAGCTCCAGTTATCGACTTATTCAAAAACTCGAAGATAAAGGAGCTAAGGATGACTATAACGACCCTCACGTGCCCAAGGTAAGGTTGACTCGAGAGTTTCCACAAGACGCAGGCCGTAAATCGCAATAAATTTTTGAGAACCACGATCTCATGCCTACAGATGCACATCTCAACAAATATAAAGTTTACGATCCCAACCAATATCAGATACCTGTAACTGACACCCGCCACTGCAACACTCGGAGGCCCGTAAAATACTATCAAACCTGATTACTCGGAGGGAAGACTTCCGGATCTCTCCCATTAATCAATAGCCAGAACATATTGGAAAAATGGGCTCATATGGTGCCAATACTTAAAAACAAAAGCCTCTGCATGAAACACGACACTGACAGTGATTCCCGAAAGCATGCAGTCATTCCTCTCACCCGAATCTCCTGGGAAGCGGATGTCACAAACCGGATGCAGCTTTGGATGGAAGAAACGGCTCAGGGTCGATTCAAAGATGAGACCCAGGATGTAGAATCCTGTTTTGAAGCTCAACTCAATCGACCTTGTATTGCGGTATCCAGCGGCACGGCAGCC
>JAAZXX010000425.1 GCA_014239995.1 Verrucomicrobiia bacterium | reverse complement strand
TGGCACCGATGCCAGATTGATGGATGTCGTGCGCTGGGTGTCCATGGAAACATTTGGGCTAAGACGTAAGCCAGGCGCCTGGGGAATGAATTGAAACCAGCCCACGCTGGCGTCATTTCCCGGGATGGTGATGAAATCATAGCTCAGGACGTAATGCACACGATCTTCTGGAGCGATCGTGGAAAGGGTTTCAGCGAGAACCTCACTTCTGGAAAGTTCCAGTACCGCCGCGGTGGTCCACTCAGGGTATTCTACCTCGATCCAGGCGGCCCCCTTGCCCTGAGTCACGCGAGGATCCTCATCCTCCTGCTTGGTGTAATCGAAAAGGGGATAGCCTGCTTCAACGATCAGATCAAATTCCGGGCCTTCCAAGCCATCGATCAGGGTCTCCACCGGTTCAAAGCCTGGTGCATAGGTGTCCAAGAGCCGGATATTATCGACCCAGAGCTTGCTTTCCTGGCTCAAATCTCCGTTGAACCCAAAGCCGATGGCGATCCTGCCGTCCTCATTTGCAACGAGATCGTTGCCATTGCGCACCGCGTCCATTTCAATGAATGCGGTGACGGGATCATCCCATGTCCCGTTTGCTTCCACCTGGTCTCCATGACTGGCGTCCGGTCCTATCCAGACGGGATTGTTGGCCCAGCCACCGCCACCCTGGCCAAAGGTGATGTCATAGAGCAGCCACCAGCGGTGGGGTGAGGGATCTTCCCAGGCAGCCTTGAGTTTTGAGGATGCCTCGGGATTGAGTTGTATTTGAAAGTCCTGGGCCCAGCCGGAAAGGGTGTCGAAGGTCACCTCCAGTGCCTTGTAACCATCGGTCACCGCGCTCAGTGTGCTGTCCAGGGCCAGATCAGCCACGCCATACTCGGTTCGATCCCCGTTCCACCCAAGGACCAAATCCTCAATACTGCCTTCATCAACCGTCTCAAAGGACTCCAGGAGCGTGGTCAAAAGTGGTTTTGGCTCTGTCTTGACCCTCCCGGGAAGCGTGATGGCCTCCTCTAAGGATTGAAAAATGATACCTTCCAGAGGCTCCTCATCCATCGTGAGATCGATACTGGCACCACCGTGATCCCCTCCATCATTCGTCCAGTCTCCATTGAACCAGGCCAATTCAATGGGATACAGGCCGGGCCGGGTGAAAAAGGCGCTCCCATCGGGTTGAGGCCCAGGGGCCCCATGACCTCCGTCATTGTTGACCACCACCTGATTGCCAATCCACAGCACGGAACCATCATCCGACGCACTTTGAAAATCGTGCCACCCGGCTGTTTCAATCTGAATCAATCCTCTGAGCTGGATCATGCCATCATCCAGATCGCCTTCTTCCCCGTCAAAGGAAGCCCCGTCCTCTCCAAGCCAATCAAGGATGGGGGTCAGGTCATTTCCAGTATAATTCACGTTACTCGAAAGAAACGTCGCCTGTGGCTCGGATTCCAGCAAGATGATGCCATGGTCATCTCCGGGCAGGGGTTGGAAAATGGCCCCTTGGGCTCCTTCCCCAAATTCAAATCCCTTCGGTTCAGAGGTCCAGTATTTACCGGCCAGTCCAGGTGCTCCTGCTTCCGAAGCGATGGACGAGACGGCAATGGCGGCGAGTCCCACATCGGATGCGCCATAGAGGATTTCCTCTGGAATGGTCTCTCCGTCCAGCAGGATGTTCAAGTTGGCACCACCATGCTCCCCGGCATCGTTGGTCCAGTCTCCATTGAACCAGGCGATCTCAATGGGATAGAGACCAGCGGTCTTGAAGTCATAAAAGCCATCAGGAGAAGGCCCGGGAGCACCATGGCTACCATCGTTGTCAATGGTCCGGGTGCCAGCGATCCAGATAATGGATCCATCATCTGATTCAGAGCGGATATCCCGTTCACCTGGGGTATCGATCCTGATATAGCCTGTCAAGCTGAGCAGGCCGTCATCCATATTTCCCTCTGCCCCGACATAGGAAGCTCCGTCGTCCTGAAGCCACTCCTCGATCGGCGTGAGATCATTGCCCCCCTGATAGGTCAAGCCGCTTGCCCTGAATACGCCGCTGGGCTGCGCTGCTCGAATGAGTTTGAGCCCGATATCCTTCTCTCCTCCCTTGTCGTCGAGGTTGTCGATCGATTTGATCCCGGCTTGCCAATATCGGCCATCCAGACCCGTTCCTGCATCAGGCACTCCGTTGAGGGAGAGGATTTCCTGGCCATGTATTTCAGGGAACAGGGTGATGGAAAAGCCAACCACGGAAAGGAAGGTCAAATTGAGAAGATGGAGAGAAAATCGGAATTGGAAGGGAATATTCATTGGACGAGTTGTAGTTTTTCAATGGGCATGATCTTTTTACCATGGCTACCATGGATTTTAAAGATTATCCGGATTTTTATTCTCTATGCGACAAACTAAAGGCTTGAGCATGAAAATAATTTGAAGACTGATGGCCCTTCGTCAAAACGAACGCAATGATCAGACCCATGTTTCATGTCGACGCTTGTCGCAGGCAAAGGTAGTGGGTCAGGCACATGACGCTGGCACCAAGCAGATAGGCAAGCAATTCAGTCAGCAGGAATCCATGCCCAAGGACGTATTGCAGGGGAAATGTCTGTCTCAAGGCTTGGAGCCATGGAGCCTGGTAAAGTTGTGAGCATTCGACAACAAACGCGGTGATGACCGTCCACAGGAATAGCCATCTAGGCCCCTTGGACTGAAATAACCATAGGAAAAACCCATAAAGAGTCGCCGCCCAGAGGGCATCACCCCCATATAATAGTAACCATTCAGGGGACCAGGGTCTGGCAAAGGTTCTTGATGCCAAACCGGTAACCAGCACCAGAGCGTACACAACCAATCATCTCCCACGGTGGATGAGGTGGCTCATAGACCGGTTTTGATCGAAGGTTGCTTTGCCGATGTGGCTTGTCTTATGATGCCTCCAGATGCCAACGGTAGGTGAACAACTTGCTTCCGCACGGGAAGCCAAGCAATGGAGTTTGGAGGACGTGGCCCGTCTTACCAAGCTTCGGAGTGATCAGGTGCTTGCTCTCGAGGAGGGGCGGTATCACATTTTTTCGGCTCCCGTTTACGTGCGTGGTTTTGTCAAGTCGTATGCCAAGTTGGTGAATCTCGATCCTTTGCCCCTGTTGGAACGCATCAACGCTGATATCAGCAAGGACGAGAAACTGACCCAAGCCGAGTCGATCACGGCTCCGCAACGTGGTTTCATCGAGTGGAGTGCGTATGCCCTTTCGAGGGTGCCCTGGCATATTGTCCTTCCGCTTGTCATCATTGCAATCTTGGTGCTGGGGTTCTTCTGGGCCATGCAGTGGTGGGAGATACGTAAAAACAGGGATCCCCTGGAAGCCTTACCTGTGGGACTTTATCAGCCCAGCCAGCACATGCCTTCAGAATACATGCCGTCCGAGAATTAGCTCTCGGGCTGGGAAAACGGCTACGTCCCTTATTGCCGCGGATCATACTTTGGCGGTACGGCCTGTCCGGATGGAACGATAGATCGCTTCAATGGCCTTGAGGTCTCGCCATCCCTCCGTGCCCGATACCTTCGATTCACGATCTTCAAGGACACATTTGGAAAACGCGTCCATTTCACCGGCAAACTGATCGATGGAAGGCTTTTCAATCGCCTCTCCATGACTGGTTTTTCCCTTGATGCCACCATAGCTGTAGGCAGGATCCAGGCTAAACCATCCCTTGTCACAGTGGGCATGAAATCGGTTGATACCGCTGAACTTGTAAGTTGTGCTGCAGTAGGCAAGCACGCCGCTTGGGAATCGCATGTTCCAGACGATGGACTCATCTACCTCGGCAAATTTCACCGGATCGGTCTTGCTTTCCTGAGCTGAAATCTCAATGGGTTCCTCTCCCGTCAGGAAACGGCAGGCCTGCAGCGCATAGATCCCGACATCCATCAAGGCGCCTCCACCTGCGAGCTTGGATTTCAAACGCCACTGGTCGGGGTTCCCGATGCGAAATCCAAAACCAGCATCAATCATCCTTAGATCGCCAAACACCTTTTCACGCGCAAGTCGCATGCATTCGAGGTTGTTGGGTTCGAATTGGCATCGATACCCAACGGCCAGCTTTTTACCGGCGTCCTTGCAGGCCTGGATCATGGCCTGGCAATCCGAGGCAGAATTGGCCATGGGTTTCT
>JAAZXX010000424.1 GCA_014239995.1 Verrucomicrobiia bacterium | reverse complement strand
AAGCCCACGGGTGGCTGGGGCGATGACTGTAAAACCGCGTCGTGCGGCCTGTACCGCGATATCCCCTTCTTTTGAGATGACCTTTTTCCGGTGTGCTTCATCCAGGAAAACGCCTGCGTATGAATGCAATCCAAGGGGATCATGTCCGTGGGGGCAAAGCAGCAGGGTGTGGGGTTGATTCCCTTCCTTATCAAGGGGAGTCAAGAGGTAGAAGGGGATGTGGATTCCCGGTTCGGTTTCGATGGAGCAAAGGGCCCTGGTAAAACCATCTTCGGTCGTGAGCGCATCTCCAAGTTCAACAGTCGCTGAATGGGTTTGCAGGTCCTTTTCCATCTGTTCGAGCCCGATGAGACTGATCAGTGCCAGGCGAGCATCGTGTTGCCATCGATCGAAGTCTGCAGAGGGATTGAAGGCGTGTGCCTGTTTTCCGGTTTGAACGCGTTGAAGGTAACGATGGACCTTCTCAGGATAAACGACATGGGGATCGGGTGCCTGCTGGGCTCGAGATGCATGGAAGGATGCAAGGAGCAGGGTGGCCAAACATATTCGAATCTTCATGGGAAATGCTTCTGTAAGGTCAAGGGTGGTCGTGTGCTCGAGTCTGGCCTGAACATTTAAAGTTGTCGATCCTTTGCCTTACAGGCAAATTGCAACCATGTCCTCTAATTTATCCCTGTCATGATGTTGCCGCGAATGTGTACTTTCCTGTGTCTCCTACAGATCCTGAGTGCTTTTGGCCAGGACAAGCTCGTATGGCATGACGTCAGGCAATGGGGTTTGGAGGGGCGTGGTTGGGCTGACAAGGAGCGTCACCGCTGGTTTGATCGCTTGCCTGCCCAAGGTGATGAAACGGTTACTGAAGCCGTCTGGAGCTTGAGTCGCCACAGTGCTGGAATGATGGTCCGTTTCAAGACCGATGCGACCGCCATTCATGCAAGGTGGAAAGTGATGCATCCCAAACTGGGGATGCCCCACATGCCACCCAGTGGCGTGAGCGGCCTGGATCTGTATGCACGTGGTCCCGATGGGGAATGGCGCTGGGCAGCGGCAACCATGCCCACCAAGCAGGAAATGGAGGCTCGTCTACTTGGCGGGATAGCCCCTGGAGAACATGAGTTTGCCTTGTATCTGCCCCTCTACAATGGTACCGAAAGCCTGGAAATAGGTGTGCCGGCCGAAGCCGTCTTTGAGGGTTTGTTGCCGCGCAAGGCCAAACCCCTTGTTTTTTATGGCACTTCGATCACCCACGGCGCCTGTGCCTCGCGTCCGGGTATGGCGCATCCTGCTATTCTGGGTCGATGGCTGGACATGCCGGTGATCAATCTCGGATTCTCGGGCAACGGTAAGATGCACCAGGCGGTCGGAGATTTTATGGTCGAGATCGACGCGGCTGCTTATATCATTGACTGCCTGCCCAACATGCATGCAGCCATGGTGAAAGAGCGCTGTGTGCCTTTTGTGAAAAGGCTTCGTGAGGCCCGCCCCCACACCCCGATCATTCTGGTGGAAGACCGACGGTTTCCGAATGCCTGGCTGATACCTTCCAAATCCAAATTTCACGACGAAAACCATGCAGCATTGAGAACGGCCTATGAAACCCTCAAGGGAGAGGGCATCGCATCCCTTCACTACCTTGAGGGAGATGGTCTCTTGGGAGATGATTTTGAGGGAACCACCGATGCCTCACACCCCAATGACCTCGGATTCCTGCGACAGGCTCAATCCTTTGCACCGGTCCTGCGTGCTGCCATTGGGCTTGAGTAGGATGTCCCTTGCCATGCCCTTCAAAACATGAAGGGTCTGTTTTTGTAAAAGGAATCTAGAATGTGAGCTGAAGTCCCATGCCGGTCATGGAGAAAAGGACCCATAATATCTGCCAGTTGGAAATACCATTCTGGTGGTGCTGAGCAGTTTTGTCTTCCGAGTTCCCATGTTCTATATTTTCAACTCATGAGACGTTCCAGATCTCCTCAAAGTTACAAATACGAAAAACATGTCAAAATCGATGATATGGAAGGTGTCTTCCAGGCCCGAGGAAAGTAGATATTTTTCTTTCAGTTATTCAATGGAAACTAGGTTTGTTACTTGGTGTTTTGTCTAGACACGTGCCTCTCTGCAGGCGGATGCAAAAAGTGATTTGATATGGTGTTCCCCTTGGTCTGTTCTCCTACGGGAATGAATACAACAGGAGTGAAGCAAAGGAGTCGAAGGATCATGGAAAGTTGGCTGAATCCCAGATCCATCGAGGAGATGCTACCCTTTGAGTGGATATTGCCTTGTTCCAACCTTTTCGAAACGATGAAATGTAAAAAAGGCCGACCCATATGGGGCGGCCTTTTGATGATTGACTTAGATCGAAATCAGTAATTTCCCTACTCGGCGATGAAAAAGGCCTGCGATTGATCGGGTGTGACCGCATATGGCGAACTTGCACCGTCGACGGGTGTGTATGGGCCTGTCACGGCTCCCGCACTCTTGAGCGAGCCCGTATACTCGATCACCACATTGCCATCCTGCAAGCCCACCGACGAGATGGCCCCACCCGCAGAATCTATGGCAGGTAATCCTGCGAATTTTGCAGCGATCGCATCCGCACTCAGCATGCCGTCATAGGTTGCCCAGCTATGCATCACGCTTCCTGGCCCCATGTGATCTGTTTCAGCCGAAAGCCGCGCACCCATGATCTTGGTTTCACCTGCAAGGGTGAAGTTCCCTGCCCAGGTTCCTGCGTGGGCACCATTGAGGTAAAGGCGGCTTTCTCCTGCGCCCGTATCATTGACAATCACGGCGTGGGCTGAACTTCCAAAGATTGATGCCACGCTTTGCCCTTCCGCTGCAGTGAACAGATTGTCAGCCACACCGAACTGTGTGGTTCCAAAAAGGCCCTGCTCATTCCATTGATCCAATTTGATGGCAAAGCTGTTATTGCCGGCAATTGCCGTGGAAGCCCCAGCCTTATTGGCTGTGAAGAAGAATTCGTAGGTGGCATCCCCATCCAATGCTCCGAAATCCACTACCGTCGGGGCGCTGGTCGGCTGCGAGTCGCCTGCGACCATCAGGACAGCTTTCCATGGGGTGGGTGGAACGGGCAGGTCCACCACGGAGGAGAGGAATTCTCCCGGGATGGGCTTGAGTCTGGAGGCCTGTGTGTCATCGGTAGTCTTTCTCCATGCCACCTGGCAGTAATCACCGCCGCCTGCTTCCTTGTAGATTGCCCGGATGAAATAACTCTTACCAGCCACCAGTGCGATGGGTTGGAAAGTGGTTTCGTTGGCACCCACTTCTTCGTAAGCCCCGCAACAGCCGGTCTCCTCTGCTTGGAATACCAGGTTGTTGGGACTTGCATCGGTACTGATGTAGAGCTCGGCGCCATCATCACTGCGAAGGAAAAAGTCATAGTTTCCTGACTCCTTGGGAGTGATCAGGCCATCGATCACGGCTCCGAAGTTTTCATGAGTGTCATCCTGAAAGGCATCGCGGCTGTTGAATGAAAAAACCGAAAGCACCATGTCCGGGGCACCCTTATACCGGGGATTGTCGACCAGGTCATAGGGGGACGTTCCCGGGATGGCTTCCTCACCCGTGGCATCGCCCCAGTAGGCAAAGCGGAGCACGCCTTCTCTGCCCATGACAAAGGAATGAACCATGGCGGATGCTGCATCGGTGTTGCCGGAAAGGTCGCTCACTCCGTTGATTGCAATACTGTAGGTCATTCCAGGTTCCTGCTGAGCAGTGGTCAGGGTAACCTGTCTGCCCACGTTACGGTAGGATGCTGAAAGAACTTCCAGTCCTTCGCCGATCGTGTAATTGGCAGGGTTATTGGCCGACTCAGGATCGAGGGGTTCACTGAACGAGAGCTTCATGGTGGTGAAGGTTGCGCTTCCCTCGGTTTCAATCACGGAAGGAGCCGTGGTATCGCAGGGATCAAGACTGCGCTTGAATTCGTCGAGATTACTGACCCCGTTTCCATTACAATCTGCGCTGGCGTCTCCGGTATCATTCGGATTCAATCCAAACTCAAGTTCCCATGCATCCGGCATGCCATCTTCATCGCCGTCAAGCAGTGGGATTGCAGCCCGCACGATCATGCCGCTGATGCCTCCGGAATTGTCTTCCATGTGCGCATACCAGAGGTGTTCGCCATCCGCTATGTTGAA